>CAYYPJ010000383.1:0-1518 GCA_964473495.1 uncultured Spirochaetales bacterium | reverse complement strand
GCTGTGATCACAGCAACTCGTAGCGGCGAAATAGAAAATCGGATACATGCCACTCACATCGTACAATATTCCAATTCGAATGATATGCTTATCAGTGATGGTATGCGGATTGATTTTTATAAGGACGGACAGCATGAGTCATATCTCACATCAGACAGCGGTCTTGTAAACGATAAAAATGATAATATTATTGCGATTGGCCATGTGGTCATGGTCTCCGATAGCGGTTTTACCGCCTATACGGATAGCCTATTCTTTCTCAACGACAGTAATAAAGTTTATACCAACAGTGCCATACAGATCTTTTCAAAAGAAGATACGCTTTACGGCACCAATTTTGTTTCGGATACCAAATTCGAGAACTGGACGATCTTTAATCCGCTAGGAAAGACGAAACGACAGTTTGATGAGTAAGAGCTTTTGTGTGAGGTGTACTTCATATCACAATCTTGATTAATTTGTTTTTTTATCACCCTAAACATCGTATTTTTATTTGATGTAAAATAAATGAAGACATCTTCAGGTAAGACATAAATGGCAATACTTCGTGCAGAAAAGTTGGTTAAGATCTACGGGCGACGCAGGGTCGTGAACGATATAGATATTGAGGCAAAAACCGGAGAAATAGTCGGACTTCTTGGTCCGAATGGAGCCGGGAAAACCACAACCTTCTATATGATCACCGGAATGATCCGACCGAATCAAGGTAAGATCTTTCTTGAAGATGAAGATATCACCACATCACCCATGTATAAGCGAGCCCAAAAAGGCATTGGTTACCTAGCTCAGGAAGCATCGGTATTTCGCAAACTTTCGGTAGAAGATAATTTGCGACTGGTGCTTGAAATGTATATCAAAAACAAAAAAGAAATTCAAGATAAAATAGATTCCTTGATCGATGAATTCAAATTGGATCATGTGCGTAAGAATAAAGGCTTTGCGCTCAGTGGTGGTGAACGTCGAAGAACTGAGATCGCCAGGGCACTTGCGACAGATCCCAAATTTATTCTTTTGGACGAACCCTTTGCCGGAATTGACCCCATTGTGGTGGAAGATATTCAGGAAATGATCGTGAGACTGAAGAATAGGGGAATTGGTGTGATCATTACCGATCATAATGTCCATGAAACCCTTTCCATCACCGATCACTCCTATCTGCTCTATCAGGGAGATATCCTGAAAGCGGGCACTGCAGAATTTCTTGCCAATGATCCGGAGGCACGACGACTTTATCTTGGAGCAAAGTTCAAGTTAGACCGTTAGACGTACTCATGAAACAGCAATTAACACAACAGCAAATCCAGAAACTCGCTCCTTTGCAGCTTATGCTGGCGCGACTTTCTCAATTATCTCAGACCGATCTGGAGTGTGCTGTTCTTGAGGAAGTTGAAAAAAATCCCCTTCTTGAATTAAATGATGCTCGGAAAACAGATACGCCCCAGGCAGATCAAGATATGATTTGGCAAGGCGATGATATTGTGTCTCATTTCTATTTTTCAAGCAATACGGATGTAATGG
>CAYYPJ010000382.1:1063-1522 GCA_964473495.1 uncultured Spirochaetales bacterium | reverse complement strand
GAACCATCGAAGCGGTAAAAACCGTTTCCGATTTCAATTCACCTGTCAGCGGTGAGATCAGTGAAGTTAATGAAGCACTTGAAGATGAACCAACATTTGTTAATACAGACTGCTATAAAGCCGGCTGGATCATCAAGGTAAAGGTTGATAATGCTTCCGAGCTTGATGGATTAATGGATGCTGAAGCTTACGAAAAGTTCGTTGGCTAATATATTATTTCAACGTATGTAATACGAGGTCTGCGATGCCATACTTGCCCCACGGTAATGATGATGTCAAACAGATGCTGAAAAAGATCGGTGTGGACCGCTTTGAAGATCTGCTTAAAAATATTCCCGAAGTCTTAAAAGGTAATGTATCCCTGGATTTGCCCGGAGCACTTTCCGAACTGGAGATCCGGCAAGAGATGCACACACTTCTCACCCGCAATACTGCTTGTCATCAAACGGTTTCATTTCT
>CAYYPJ010000382.1:0-1053 GCA_964473495.1 uncultured Spirochaetales bacterium | reverse complement strand
GGGGCGGGTGCCTATGATCATTTTATTCCCAGTGTTGTGGATTTTATTACTTCCAGGCCGGAATTTTCCACTGCCTATACCCCCTATCAAGCTGAAGTTTCCCAGGGTACTTTACAGGCAATGTATGAATTTCAGTCGCTCATCTGTGAGCTTACAGGCATGGACGTATCTAATGCATCCATGTACGATGCAGCTACTTCTATGACTGAAGCTATTCTGATGGCAAAAAATGTCAAGCGGAAAAAAAATGACGTGATCCTATCATCAGCTATTCATCCCTTGTATCGCATGACCCTGGAAACCTATGCAAGATCATGGGACCTGAATATTATTGATTGTTCTCTAAAAAATGATCGGACCGATCTTGCAGAACTTGAGAAACTCATTACAGAGAATACTGCCGCTGTTGTCATTCAAAGTCCCAACTTTTTTGGGTGTCTAGAAGACACAGCTTCTTTTTCTGAAACAGCTCATGCTCATGATGCTCTTTTTATTCAGGGAGTTGATCCGATTTCTTTGGCTATTCTTAAAACTCCGGGTGATGTAGATGCGGATATTGCTTTTGGTGAAGGACAATCCCTTGGAATTCACCTTAACTTCGGAGGTCCGTATCTGGGGCTTTTTACAGCTAAACAAGAATATGTCCGCAAAATGCCCGGACGTATTGCCGGAATGACAGAAGATACAGATGGTAATCGCGGTTATGTATTGACCCTACAAACACGCGAACAGCATATCCGTCGTGAAAAAGCCACATCAAATATTTGCTCCAATGAAGCTCTATGCGCATTGGCCGCTACAGTCTATCTTGCCTTAATGGGCAGAAGCGGTTTAAAGCAAGTTGCTGAACTCTGTGTTCAAAAAGCTCATTATCTACAAGAAAAGATCTGTGAGTTACCCGGATATTCAGCGGTCAATACCTCCCCCTTCTTTAAAGAGTTCGTGATTGAGACACCACTCCCTGCCAAAGAGATCATTCAAATGGCCCTGGACCGGTCGATCTATGCGGGAATTGATCTCGGCACCTATTTCGCCAAACGTAAAAATCAGCTT
>CAYYPJ010000381.1:0-1523 GCA_964473495.1 uncultured Spirochaetales bacterium | reverse complement strand
TATCGGGGAGGGCGTTCAAAGGACCTTTCCTCCCATCGTCTACGGTGGATCTTTATGTTCTCAATTCGGTACTGAACCAGACAGGCGTTACTTTTCATGGCAACGTCACGGACGAAGCAGGGAGCTATTACATCCCGAATGTGCCGACAGATGGGGCAATTGAATTGATCGTGAATGGATACTTTTTCAATGAGGTTTCAGGTGAGATGTCGGACGATGTGTTAGAGTTGAAAGCGTTAACCTCTCAAAGCGGTACGGTCAATGTCAACCTTTTCACAACCATCGAAATCAGACGAGTCAGATACCTAGCAGGTGAAGGGCTGTCAGTGCAAGAAGCGAAAGAACAGGCACTGCAGGAATTATCAACACAATTTCACTGGACGATGAGTGGGACTGCTGATGAGATAAGTCTTGACAGCGCAAATGGGAAGTGCTTGCTTGCTTTCTCATCGATGATTGCAGACTCTCGAAATGTCGCAGAGATCGGGGCATTGATCACTGAGTTAACAACAGACTTTGAAGATGGAGTATTCACCGAAGAGCATATGGACGAACTCACGCAGAGCTGTTTCAGCTTCAATCCTTTGGACACACGAGCGAACTTGCAGGGATATTTTGACACAGAGGGAATCAATATTGAAGTGCCGTTCTTCGGCGATGAGATTAACACCTTCCTTCTCTACGACAAGCCATCAGACTACATCTACACAATCAGTAATAAGAACATCACACTTGACGAACAGATCGGCACTATTGACTGGAGGATTGGACACGGATACCAAGAGAAATTCTGGCTTTCTCCCGGAACTACCATGAGTATTGAGATTGTCGAACCAGACGATCACATAATGACCTATAACAGTACAAACACCATGGCAGACGGAAAAGTTATCACAGCTGACGGAGACGGCATTGTAAACTTTGACGCAATGATTCTTTATTCAGCGCCGATTGGGTACGAGTTTGATATTGACATCACGATTAATGGTGAAACGCATACAAACCACTACAGAGTAGTAGAATAAGGGGCATGACATGACAGACAAGACAGCGACAACACTGACAAGCATCTCCAAGATCATCGGCATAGTTGCTGTCCTTGTCGGGGTAGTGACCTATGTGTCAGGTGTAGGACAACAAGTAAAACAGAACACGAAAGAGATAGAAGGTTCTAAATGCCTTATCGAAAGAGAGCAAGAAATTAATGTAGAAATTCAATTACAATTGAAGGAAATCGAAACGCATCTGATCTATATCAGGAAGGCAATAGACGAGGGGGAATGATGAAAGTAATAAGATTGTTAATATCTAAGAAATTTATGGGAATGATTGGTTGTTTAGTATTTTTCACGGTGTGCATTATGGCTATGGTTATCCCTGTAGAGGTTGCTATACTCAATGCTGTATTAGCACCTCTTGGATTACTCATATTTGCTTTGTATGGAATAAAGGCTATATCGGGTAATGTATCAAAAAGAACCGATATGCTAAAGGAAAAATAATGTTATGTGGAAATGGATTAA
>CAYYPJ010000380.1:0-1553 GCA_964473495.1 uncultured Spirochaetales bacterium | reverse complement strand
GAATGAGCAAACGCTCACTGCTTTCAACCAGCAGAAGGTATTAACTTTCACTGCTCTTTGTCTGCTGCTGCAACTCTCTGGTGCCACCGTACGAAGACGGCTGAAGGAGTGGAACGCCCTAAGCAGTTACAATCAAAGTGGACAGTATTACACACTTCCCTCGATACCGGAGTTTAACAAGCAGGGTTTGTGGAGACATGAAGGTGCTTTCTTCTCTAAACAGGGTACGATGAAGGACACCGTCGTGCATCTGGTACAGATTGCTGCAAGAGGGCTATCAAACTCTGAGCTGGAGGAGATTCTTGGGACAAATCCCAACTCCTATCTTCCCCAATGTAAGGAACTTGCGGGAGTGAGGAGGGAAAAGCACAAACGGCAGGTAGTGTACTTTTCAGCGGACGAAGCGGTATACCAGGCTCAGAAAAGAAAAAGATTTCCGCCTGAACCTTCGGCACTGAAACTGCCTTCGGATGCCCTGAGTATCATTATTCTGGTTGAATTGATTAAACACCCGGGTTTTCTACCGGAAGAACTCGCGCAGAAGCTGCGGAAGACGGGACACAAGATCGACGTGCTCATGATTGAGAATCTTTTTAGTTACCATGGGCTAAAAAAAAACTGAATATGAACGGGTGAGTGTTCTTACGAGGATTATTACCCGACTAACACATAATCGGGCCTCTGCAAGTCTGTTTCCCATCCTGCCCACCATTACCTTTCGACCTGAATCTCTTACTTGCCCACGATGTGGAGCAAGAATGAAGGTACTCAAGACAATCACCAAACCGGTTGCGACCCTGGCTATCGGGGATTTCGTTGCCCGCGAAGTTACCTACTCCTGTTCCCTCTGTGGATTTGTTGTGGGTTCTAAAGAGCTGAAGCAACTAGTACCGGTGCGATGTACCATAGGGTATGATGTACTGGTTGCTGTGGGACAGGCTTCTTATTTGGATTCTGTTGACAATCAACAGATAGTAGCGGGTTTAGCAGAAAAGCATATAACTACCAGTAAGAGTGAGATCTCGTATCTGGCAAAGAAGTTTATCGTATATCTGTCACTGCTGCATAAAAAAGTACAGAAGGAGACAAGAGCCTTCTTGTCGATACAAGGAGGGTACATTCTGCACCTCGATGGTACTTGTGATGGTGATAGTCCTCATCTGATCAGTGTCCTCGACGGTATAACAGAAATCGTACTGGACAATACAAAAGTATCTACCGAGAACGCCGATGAGTTAATCCCGTTTCTTGCAGGTATTAGAACTGCTTACGGGGACCCGGTGGCAGTATGGGTAAAGGGATAGCACGAGCTGTTAAAGAAGTGTTTACGCAGGTTCCGACCTTCATTTGTCATTATCATTTTCTCAAAGCAGTAGGGAAAAATCTTTTTGGGGAAGAGCATGACAGCATCAGAAAAAGTCTAAAGAAGTATGGGATTCAGGGTATCTTGAGGAAGAGAGTTCGCACTTTGCACACTACTATTGCTTGTTCCCCGCCACAGCTGATACAGACATTCATCAGAATCTTCGAGACTGAAGAAGAGCTGATTCCCG
>CAYYPJ010000379.1:0-1557 GCA_964473495.1 uncultured Spirochaetales bacterium | reverse complement strand
CCAATGAGCTGATCTCCAGAGATCAAATGAAGGAAAGACCTCCTCATATTCTTATTACTAATTATGCTATGTTAGAGTACTTACTGATCAGGCCTTCTGATAATGTCTTCTTTCAGGGGGTATATGCGGATCAATGGAAATATGTCGTGTTAGATGAAGCACATACCTATAGAGGGGCCACAGGTATGGAAGTCTCTATTCTATTAAGACGTCTGATGCATAAGTTTCCGAATCAGAAACAGATACGCTATATATTAACCAGTGCGACATTAGGTGATGAGTCCTCGAATGATAAGATTATATCATTCGCATCAAGATTATGTGGTGATATAGAATTCTTGGAGGAGAGTATAATCCGAGCTCAAAGAGAAAAGATACCTGAACCTGCAGGAGGGAGTAAGGTCTCGAGCTCATCGTTCAGACGATTGGTAGAGATAATCGATGAAGAAGATTTATCACCACTTCAGAAGATAGACTCAGCAGAGACTAGTCTCAAGGGGTGTCAGCACAACAGCATTGCTAAGACGTATCAGGAATGGCTCTATGACCTTCTGTGTAATGATCCATTCACCTGTGAGTTCAGAAGAATACTTCAAGAAGAAACTCCGACCATTCATGCTTTCTGTGAGCGCATAAGAATATCGCCTGATGAATTGAAAGACTTCATCGTGCTAGCTAATTATGCTCTAAAGGGGTCTTCAAAGCTTCTTGATATCAGATACCACCATTTCATAAGAACACTCGAAGGTGCTTATGTCACATTCAAACCGAAAAAGACATTGACTGTAAGACCTCGAAACGAAGTAGAGATCAAAGGGCAGAAATTCCGCTGCTTCAAGATCTCGGTCTGTCAGTTCTGTGGAGAGATATATCTGATTGGATTCATCAACAAGGAACACAAGTTTGATCAGAGCATAAGAACTGTTGGTTCCTATTTCATGCTCATTAATGATGAATTCTTGAAGACAAGGACTGATGATGATGGTGATGAAGAGAAATATCTGAAGGATATGTACTCACTATGCTGTAAATGTGGAAGTATCTATCATTCCAAGGCAACTCATCCTGCTGGAAAATGTACATGTGGTGCTGAATATACGATACAGTTATTCAATGTGAGACTAAAAGATGGCCAGATGAATCTACATAGATGTGAGTACTGTAAGGCTACCAATCCCCGGACATCAGTCATAAGAGGTTTCTATATCGGGCAGAACGCTGCGGCTGCTGTCATCGGGTCGTCTTTATATGAGCAGATGCCTATCAAGCAACATAAGATCGTTCGTAAAAAGGTTAGTATGGGAAAATCCGTCACCCAGAAGAGCATTAAAGAGACAAAGCAATTACTCATATTCTCTGATAGTAGACAGGATGCCGCATATTTCGCTCCTTATTTTCAGTTCACCTATCAGAATATCGTCCGACGAAGGATCATCATGCAATCTGCAGAAGTCCTTTGTGATACCTATAAGGATCGACCTATCCCCTTGATGTCTTTGATAAAGAAGGTCGCAGAGAATCTAGAGATCCATAGACAATCTCTCCCTGAAGATGCTC
>CAYYPJ010000378.1:0-1568 GCA_964473495.1 uncultured Spirochaetales bacterium | reverse complement strand
TGTTGGCTAGACTTTACCGGACAGGGTGTCTCTCCCTGCTATATATCAGACGCCGTACTGACGCACTCATTTACACAGTCTATCATAGAAAAACTCATTCATCTATGGCTAAGTCCGTGATTTTAGGACAACCGTATAAAAATCAAAACTATGATAACCTCTCAGCTGCATGACGATTTACAGCAACTTAGGAAAAGATGAGGACACCAAAACAACCTGCTGATTACTCATAGTCAGAAAAAGTTCAGTGGAGGGAGGGAATATCAAAAATCTATACACCTGTTATTTCTTATGAGCAGCTGCCCCTAGGGCGCACTTCAGACTCTTATCATCACAGAGGGTCAGTAATTTCTGCATTGTTTCTTCAAAGCATGCACTGAAATCAACCCGAATCATGTTAAGACTCGTCCGTTTCTTTTCAAATGGCTGAAGGAGCTTGTACAGGGAGAGGACCATATTCTTCAGCAAGGAAAGGTTCCCACTCGCTTTATGATTTACCGTTAAATTGCTGTCGTCGCCGAACTTTACATCAAGCTGCCAATAGAAATTGTTCGCTACTTCCCAATGAGACCTGATCCCATATCTGCAGTTTTTTGCATCCCAGAGATTGGTCACATAATATCGAATCTCTGTACGCTTTTTACCATCTCCTGTGCAAATGTCGATGGTCTTCTTGTACCGTACTACCGTTCGTATATCTGGCCATTGATCAAAGGAGGAGCCCGGAGAATGTTTCACTGGGGCTAGTGAAAACTCTCGTGTTTCTACGTGGCTATGTGCCTTTTCGGTAATCTTATAGTAACGTTTGGGATCTTCGGTAACCTGCTTCAGATAGTGCTCATCAAAAAATAGCCGGGCCTCCTCATTAAGCATTTTCTGGTTCCCTTTTAATCCTCCCATAAAATAGCCTTTGCCCTTCACGATGATCTCTACCGTAGTTTTCTGTGTATGTAGCGCATCAAACGTAACCAACACCCCGCGAAGATCCATCGTCTTTAGAACCTTCAGGATAACAGGGATCTCATTCGTCTTTTTGTCAATCTGACGACTTATCATACAAATTCCGTTATCCGCATCATAAACATGAAGAGTCTGCAGGTTCCATATTTCATCTGGCCTATCTCTCAAACGTCCTGATCCCCGTGCCTCTTTTCTATCTACACATACATGTGGCAAGGAGGGTTTGTTAATCCCAAGATCCTTACGTATCCCGCTGAACTTCTCCACTAAAAATCCTACAGTCGCCTATTCAAGCTCTTGGAGATTCACTAACGAGAATATTCTCATAAAGGTGTCATCAGAGGGAATCCCATATTTCATCCTCAAATATCTTCTGAGATACTTCTGCTTCTTTTCGCAGAATCTCTGCATCTCGGCAACCATATGGTACCCCGCCATAACTGCAAAAAATATCATGGCGATGATGTCTGCAAGCGGGTATTTTACCTTTCCCTGAACTCTTTGATCAGCAACGGTCTTTTCTAGAATCCGTATGAAGGAGTTAACTGTAATCCCCTATTATAATTTCTAATTACAAACGAACTACTATTTCTACTCAATAACTTCTA
>CAYYPJ010000377.1:0-1581 GCA_964473495.1 uncultured Spirochaetales bacterium | reverse complement strand
ATATAGAACATACTGTCAAGAAAGCCATGGCTTCCTTTCCCTGTGTCTTAGTTACCGGTCCCCGTCAGGTCGGAAAGACAACACTCCTTAGACATCTCTCTGGAGATGCTTATGGGTATATCACGTTGGATGATCCGCTCCAACAGCTTTCAGCTCAAGAAGAACCTGGTAATTTTTTCAAGCATCATATGCCGCCGTTAATAGTAGATGAGGTGCAGTATGCACCTCAATTGTTCCCGTATATTAAGATGATTGCAGATAGTTCTATGGAAGAGGGACAATTTCTATTTTCAGGCAGTCAACAATACCAGATGATGAAGCACGTCAGTGAGAGCCTTGCCGGCAGAATCGCTATTCTTGACCTTCTTGGTTTCTCTATGCGCGAACTTACATGCAGTGCGTTCTATGAACCGTTTGTTCCGACACCAGAGTATATCCAATCGCGTAGAGATAGTGCAAAGCCTATGACATATAATGCTGTCTTTAAGCTTATCCATGATGGCGGTTTGCCTGGACTCTATAAGAATGATACGTCAATGGATAATTGGTCTCTATTTTATAGTTCGTATATCAAGACATATATTGAACGTGATGTACATCAACTTATCAACATCAAGGATGAATTAGTCTTCTTAAAGTTTATCTCTGTCGCTGCTGCATGGACAGGACAAGTCATAAATAAGGCTCATATGGCTAATGCCGTCGGGGTGACGGCTAAAACTATTGACCTATGGTTATCTGTTCTTGTGGCATCAAATTTGGTATATCTTCTAAAACCATACACTACCAATATCTCAAAACGTGCATTGAAGACACCTAAACTCTATTTTCTCGATACTGGTCTTGCTGCATTTCTTGTAAAATGGTTAACCCCAGAGACCTTAAGTCACGGTAAAGAAGCCGGTACGTTCTTTGAGACATTTGTGGTCTCTGAAATATTAAAGAGCTATTATAATGTGGGTATTACCGACCCTCCATTATACTATTATCGTGATAGGGATGGTCGGGAGATCGATCTTCTCATCGACCAGAATGGTCTGCTATACCCTGTTGAGATAAAGACATCAAGTAATCCAAAATCTAGCGATCTACGTTGTTTCTCAGTACTTGATACAATAGCTCCCGGTCGGCGAGGTTCGGGAGGGATCGTATGCATGTATGATGATATACTGCCGCTTGGGGGGAAAGATTTCTCGATTCCTGTATGGTATATCTAACTGAACATCTTGAAAGGCAAGATAGAATAATACATAGTATCACTAGTATTACCAGTAAAGGTCTTATCTAGCATATAGCAGGTTGGTATTCTATATTTGTAATACATCGAACATCTCTTTCACTGATTGTCTCTGCCTGAAAGTACCGGATGCTGATAGTACACCAGAGGTCAAATCATAGTGGATCCCAATTGTCAATACAGCATAAAAAACCTTAGTTTGATTTATGCTGCATCTGAATATACTTCATCAAGAGTGTTTATCCTGTGAGCCGTATGCGGCCTAAAACTATTATATCTCTTCATATATCCTAAATTCCCCGCATTTTTATAGTATACGGCTTAGGTTATTTTGACTGTATTTA
>CAYYPJ010000376.1:0-1592 GCA_964473495.1 uncultured Spirochaetales bacterium | reverse complement strand
ATTTCCCGGAGTTCGCTAAGATCGAGCATTCTTGCAGATACTCTCCTTGCTTGCACTTAGAAGAACCTTCATGTGCAGTACTTCATGCCGTCTCCACAGGGGGGATCAGTGAAGAACGGTATAAGAGTTATGTGCAAATAACCCTTTCGATGATAGAACGACGGAAAAGACTCTTTTATGGTATATAGTAAGATGAATATAGAAAAAGAGACCCTGGAGGATTTACAATTTTCCTTTATAACAGAACGCCTTTCAGCGTTAGCATTCTCACCGGAAGGTGAAGAATATCTTCTTCACCCCATATTCCTGTCGGATGAGAAGGAGATTGAGTATTCACGTGATGTGATAGCAGAATTCCTTAAGTTATTTTCGCTTGGGAAACCTCTTCATATAGCTCAGGTATCAAATATTGCTCCCTACATGAAAGCATTAATGAAACATGGCGCAAATCTCTCGGGAGAGCATATTTGGGAAATAAAAGAGTATATACAGACAGCTTTATCATTACAGGGATATTGCAGCCATCCAGATACTGATTCACCTCTTTTGCATAGTATAGTACAGGACATACCAGATCTCACAATACTCATAAAAGAGATTGCCTCTTATCTGAATTCACCAGGGGTAGTGAAAGAAGACCATCCAAGGATCAAAGCAAAGATGGAAAAGATCTCACATACAAAACTGATAAGGACAAAGGTCGTCTCAGAATACTTGCAGAAGGCTCCTGATACGATGCAGTCTCAACAGCCGGTTTTCCGTGATAATCGTATAGTCCTCCCAGTAAAGGCAAGGGATAAACAAAGATACCCAGGGTTACTCCATGCAAGTTCTCATTCAGGGAACACACTATTCATCGAACCATATAGACTCATGGATAAAAATAATGATGTCGCTTTGGCGGAACAGGAACTGAATATCGAGATAGAAAAGATATATCGAGAACTCAGTACTAGTATCGCACAGCATATTGAAGAGATGGAGTTGCTGCGGCAGGTCGTGGGAACATTTGATCATTACTATACGATGGCTGTCTTTGCAAAACAACATGCGTATACAAGACCTCAGAATTGCAAGAGAGGGCTTAACCTGATGCAGGCATGTCATCCTGTATTGAAAGAGAAAGCTATTCCTATCGATCTTACTATATCTTCCGATACAGGGGTAGTTGTCATGTCTGGTCCGAATGCTGGCGGCAAGACAGTGACCCTTAAGACATTGGGTTTTATCGCACTGATGAATCAGATCGGGATGTATCTTCCTGTTCAGGAGGGAAGTGAGATCCCCATATTCTCATCAGTTTATACCGATATAGGGGATGAACAATCAATAGAACGTGAATTATCCACATTCTCGGGTCATGTCCAAAGAATCGGGAGAATCCTCAGAAAGATAGATGACAGCAGTCTTGTCATCCTCGATGAACTTGGTTCAGGTACTGATCCTATTGAAGGATCTGCACTTGCTCAATCTATTCTAGAATATTGTCTTGACCATGCAGGGATGACTCTTGTTACGAGTCATCAAGCAACATTGAAAAACTTTGCTTATATACAAAACGGTATCATCAATGCATCGATGGAGTTCGATGA
>CAYYPJ010000375.1:0-1593 GCA_964473495.1 uncultured Spirochaetales bacterium | reverse complement strand
TGAATAGTGAATTATCTAAGCTGTCACCAAGATAGCCTTGAACATAGATACAGCTTTTGCTCGGTGCGATGAGCTTATGTGACAGCTTAAAGATAATTCCATTGGACTAAACCGGGAAGTGATTGCTATGGGGGAATTACGATTCCTGGTTCTCGTGATTTGTCATGGCGATGCAGTTGAGGTGGATACAAAACTGAGAATTTCTGCAAACAGTTGCAGTATATGTGGTATCTGGGCCATGTTCAGACATACCTTCCCCCTCCCCATATCGGGGCTTTGTTCGAAATACGAAACATATGAATTTTTTCAGCATGCTGGGGAGGCCCGAGCAAGAGCATATTGTCTCAAGGGCGTGTTACAGCATGGGCATACACTGACGTCCCTGCCGAGGATCCGAAAGAGTAACTCTTGAGTCGACTCTTTCGGCTGTTTCGGTAAAGTACGGGATCCAAGAGCTTTTCTGCATGCAGCAAGCTTGGTAGCTTTGTTCCTTGGGGCATAGAGTCCGTAATGACGGATGCGTGTAAACCCATGAGGGAGTACATGCAGCAGAAATCGCCTGATGAATTCAGTGTTCTCAATAGTCATATTCTTGGTGATGTTCTTATCTGCATAGTCGCGCCAAGAAAAGGTTGTGTGCGTATCAGTGACGTCCTGGATCCTGTGGTTAGAGATCGCTACCCTGTGGGTATATCTGCCAAGATAGGAGAATACACCACCGGTCCCTGAAAATGGTTGTTTACAGTATACACACCAGTCTTTAGCATAGCAGGCTGCTATGAGCGTACTGAAATCCTCTGAAGATGCTCTAGTCCCATCAGTCCCATGATATCTGATACGTCCGTCCTTATAGAGGGTTCGCAGTTCTGCAAGGAACTTCCCGCGAAAGAGCTTTGAGATGATACGGACTGGCAGAAAGAACTTCTTTCTGGAATACTTCCATGCGTGCTCTTTGGTGATGCCCCCTCCAGTCACTACCATATGAATATGCGGATGATAGCTAAGGTTCTGTCCCCAGGTATGGAGCACACTGGTGAATCCCGGAAGAGCTCCTAAGTGGTTAGTGTCTACCGCAAGTTCTTTGATGGTGTTGGCACTTGCTCTGAACAACAGACCATATAACGTAGCAGGATTCTGCAGGAACAACGTGTGCAGTTCGCAGGGAACGGTAAACACGACATGAAAATGGGGGACATCTAAGATATCCTCACACCTTCGACCAATCCATTGTTCCTTCTTTAACGTTTGACATTTCGGACAGTGTCGATTCCGACAGGAATTATACGCATTACGCTCATAGCCGCACTCAGGGCAGCGATCGATATGCCCACCCAATGCTGAAGTCCTGCAGTTCATAATGGCCTGAGCCACTTTTCTTGACTCGACAGGGACAAATCGAGTGCGGCAGTATTCTGGGAAGGAGATGCTGAAGATATCCTGGACCTCAGCCATGGCAGAACATCCTTGTATCGAAGCGGTCTCGTAGCTCTGCAGTGACATCAGTAGGAGATCGATTATTACTTGTATCAACCATGCTCAGATGAAGATAAAGCGCAGTAGAAGACAAAGAGGAATGTCCCAGCATCTCTTTAA
>CAYYPJ010000374.1:0-1603 GCA_964473495.1 uncultured Spirochaetales bacterium | reverse complement strand
AACACTAAGAACGGTTTAGTTCGTGGAAATATGGGAGCTACATGGAGAGTTCCGAATTCTACTGCGAGGAGATGCTCAGATGCGTTATAAAGAGTTGCGATAACCTTTGTCTTCTTGATTTCTGGATTTGGTATATTCCAGCCTTCCTCAATTGGCGTATGAATCCATGCAGGGTTTCTTCTAGCACTCTGCGGTGGAGAAGCACCAGGATATCGTCTCCGCTGCAATTCCTCATTCATATCATAGGCCATCTCTGTGAGGATATGAATCAAACTATCCCTGATATATGGAAGGTATCGCTCTCGCATTCGATGTGGTACAAGCCTGGATAAATTCTTCAGATTGAATTTGACTTTAAATCTCATGCAGACTTTATAAAGGTCTTCTTAAATCTCAACATTCGTCTATGAGCCTTCAGCAGGTCATCCCACATATCAACTTCAGTAGATTTGGAATAGCCATTCTTCATTAAAGCCTTAGTAATGGCATCAGCTATATCGAGAGTTTCTTTGATGGATGCCCGTGACAGTACATCAATTTGTATACTAGCCTCGACCCTGTGTAATTTCTCGCCTTCCTCTGCAGTTCCATAACCAAGCATGCCGGTATCAGATTCGGAGACTATACTAATCACAGCTAATGGGAAATCAACTACAGTGCTACTCCATCCTACTCGAATCTTACTGGCTGGGATAAGTGATAGGACATCGCCGTCTGTAATCAGGATATCCCTAACGCCTTTTAATACTTCATAGCTCATATTTCGACACCATCAATTTCTTATATGTCTTTTCAGAATCCCATACAGCCTCTTCCACTCTATACATCTCGCCATTATATGAGATTAAATCACCAAGCTTGATAGATGTCGAATAAGGAACGTAGACCTTGAGTCTAACATGCGGATATAAACCAGCAATGACCATGCGTTCTTCGTCTGTAAGCGGCATCACCCTTGCATTTATGACTGCTGAGGAAGACGTGTAGCTGGTAACCCATTCTCCCAATTCGTTCTGACTGGATGTAAGCGTGTATTTATAGATTGTATCAGTCAGCAAATCCTCAAATGCCATACTACTCAACTTCTACTAACGAAAACACATCTCTTTGAATGATTTGACCAGAGCCAAGAGTTCCCTCTAAACCACACCAGCCACTCCACTCTACAATGTAAAGTCCTAATGGGTCTGTCTTGGATGTTTCAATATAATAGTGATACTTCCCTGCTTCGTCTTTAAACGGTTCGGCATTATCGACTAGCTTTGTACCGTCCGGCTTATAAACTGTAATACGTGGGTAGAGGGGGTCGACTAGTTTACCATTTGATAAATATTCCGCAGAGACCTTTATTGTTGTTCCTCTCTCATACTCCGGATAGGTCATATACTTTTCCTATATTTATCTAACAATCGGCAAGAGAGGTCTCAATTTCGAAAAGCGGTGACATAGAGGTCCTGAGGGCATCGATATACAATCCTTTAATGAGATCTGTGCCAAGAAGATACTGTTGAGATAGTGTTCCCTTCAATAAGCTACTAATGTGATAATGTCGACTTCCAATAGGTAATTTTAAAACGGCATTCAGATTATAAGATTCCATTAC
>CAYYPJ010000373.1:0-1603 GCA_964473495.1 uncultured Spirochaetales bacterium | reverse complement strand
CGTAATATCTTATCAGGATCATGAGCCTCTTTGAGTCTTCTTTCCAGTTCACTTATGATAATCAGACTCACAAAAGCAAGAAAGATCCTTGAATCTACTACGGTCTGCTGCCCTGAACGGAGTCTTCTCAGACCTATCCTGTTTTTGAGGTTCATGAATGCTTTTTCTACGGAATCTCTCTTTTTGTATCTCGCATGAGCTTCCCGGCAGTCTTTCTGACTGTTTGAGATCAGTACAAATAGTCCTTTCTTTATCTGATCCAAAGTATCATGCTTCAGGGGTCGGAGACGGAAGGAGAGAGGGGGAACTACTGGGGATCGTTTCTTCTTTCTCCCGTTTCCATCATATTCTGGTTTCTTAAAGGGATGTTGTTCTCCCCAGTCAATATGGAAGTATTTCTCATAGTTGTTCAGATGACTTCGTACGGGTTTGGTTTCGAGTTCCTGCTGCAGTTCCTTTATCAGTTTATAGGTATGTTTCTGTTTATCTAACGCCATCTGAGGATTGTAATAGATATGAGCATAGAGCTTCGTCGAAACTCTCTTCGTATCGTTACTATTGACCTCATAGGTCCAGGTGAACTCTTTTGTTATAGCATGCATTTCACAATCTTCACTATAGGTATCCAGATTGATCAGTTCTTCTGCCTTGAGACTGTTAATGATATGCTTGATATATCCTACGTTGATATTTCTGACAGCCATGATGAACTTATGTTTTTTCTTTACCAGTATGGTGATATTCTTTATTGAGCAATACCCGCGGTCAAAGCAGAACTCTGTTGTTCGGACATCCAGCCCATACATATTGTGTACAAAATCTTCCAGGGTCGTAACATCCGGCAGATTGCCTCTATGACTGCTGATGTATAGCGGCAGATGACTATCAGATCCAAAAGCTACCAGAACATTGATCTGTTCCAGCAGATCATGTTCTTTATTTACGCCCCATCTGGCGCCACGAAGGTATTGTGACATCGTGGAAAAGGATGATCCATCAACACAGTAGGTATCCTCTCCCTTTCTGAAAGAAGCCCAGTCCTTCAAAAACTTCTGCCTGTCATCTTCTTCCATGGTATCCAGTAGTTTTGAGAGGTTTCCCGAAGAGGTGCCGGTAGCCGCCGGAAGATAATGGGTTCTGCACCAGGGCTGCAGCAGATACAGAGAATCCTCATGGTTCAGCACCATAAAGATAGAGATTGAAAGTAATTTGTCCCAACAGTTTGGCCAGTATTCTTTGAGTAGCTGTGTGACCTTCAGATGCTTTGCTATTTGACACAACAGGTAGGAATCCCCATAGGATCTCCTCCATCCCTGAAGGGGTTCTTTCGGTCTGCCGGCTTTACGATGTTTCTGTTTATCCAGTTGTCTTTCAAGCTCTGATGGCTGCGGGCTGCGTTCTATTTTCAGCGCTATCTTTTCTGATAGGGGGAGCGATTGATAATAGAGATTAGGCTTGAACGTACCATCGGCAAGGATCTTCCCATAGGATATTCTTTTTGCAGTTGCCTGCTTACCACCCTCCCTAGTTTTACAGCTCAATTAATTTAAAAATCCGAATCTGCATACGGGTGGTAACACCCTTTGATTCAGTTCAAATTTTA
>CAYYPJ010000372.1:0-1609 GCA_964473495.1 uncultured Spirochaetales bacterium | reverse complement strand
GATTGAAATCCCCATAGCTCTTTCGTGCTGGAAGGAAGCCGTAGATGTCAATATCGTTTTTCGTCTCAGTAAAAGTCTTGTTGAATTCACGTCGTTGAGCAAGCTGATCATCCTGAAGAGGTCTTCTCGGTAACACCGAGAGTGCTTCAGACATCTCATTGGCAGCATCATATCCTGCTTGATAAATGGCCTCGAAATTATCGAAGTCCATGAAAGAGTAGGATTCTACCGGGCATTTAATAAGTATTGGGTCATATGTCAGTATATCTGAGACACCTGCCCTTCGTTTACTGATGTCGATAGAAATGTTAAGAATGGTGATGGGGTTTTTGAGATTGAGCTTCGGATTATCATAGAAGCTCGTTGATGCGATGATCGAATCAGAATAGGCATACGCAGTATCAAGATGTAATAAGTTCGTGATTCCTCCATCAATTAAGTGATGCCCTTTATAGAGGACAGGTTGAAAATAGAAAGGAAGGGCATAGGAAGCTTCAAGGATTTGATAAAAGTCCCCGGAAGCGATCCAAATCTCCTGTTTTGTCTTCAAATCTTCACAGACGATCATAATAGGTATAGGAAGATTCTCTAATGTGAGGTCTCCAAGATATGCATGGATATAGTCGGAGAGCTTAGAGACATCAAGGAACCCTCCATTTGTCGGCATTGTCAATGAGAACAGGCTCCCTAGGTCGGTAGTCTTGACAATCTCGTATATCTGGGCAGGTGAGAGTCCTGCACTATAGAGTAATCCTATGATGGAACCCATAGAGTTGCTAACGATGAAATCAGGAATGATTCCCTGATCTTCCAGGGACTGCAGAACTCCGATGTGTGCAAATGCACGTGCCGAGCCGCCGGAGAGTACGAGACCTATTGGTGTACGCCCATCGCTGTTCTTGTGTATACGAGCAAGAAACTGTTTTTCTCCATAGATGATTGGCGTGGTCGCATCGAAGAAAGAGTCTCTAGGAGCAGTAGGCTTTACAGTCTGCTGTGTCTGAGAAGTTATCTGGACTGATGGAAGTATGATAAACAGGAGAATCAGGATGCCTAGTGTATAAAACCTTTTCACCATGATGATTACTTTATCCTCCTGAAGTACGATTGTTTTCATCCCGAATTCTCAAGTTACATGACAGGTACAGGGGTTTGAACCGCTAATGCTTCATACAGCGATTGCTGTTCCTCGGTGATCTCACCCCAATGCTCAACTTTTCCGGGAGGTTCGTAGTATTCTATCACATCAAGTTCATCAGCAACGAGTATATCGTATAATCAGTATACAACTTTTTATCTCTCATTGATTGCTGAATCTTTGGGAGGATGATTAAAGTAATATACTGCACAAAGATCTTACCCTGCAGATATGATTCGGTGCTCATTCCGAAGCAACGCAGACAAAGTCATTCTTTCAAGTTTACAAACCCAAATTCCCAACTTTTTGTAACTAGGCATCATGATCCTCGTCCATAGGCACCACCTCACCATCGTCATTGACCATCTTTCCCTTCCAATTATACTTGATTCCGAACAGGTCAAAAATCAGTCTCTGGGCCTTGGCTGTATCCTTCTCATTGGTGGACAGGAGCACCCAATAGCCACTGTG
>CAYYPJ010000371.1:0-1618 GCA_964473495.1 uncultured Spirochaetales bacterium | reverse complement strand
ATTAGGTGATCCGGTCTTCAGAAAACTGGATGCTGTATTGGCACAGGGCATGGTCTCGATAGGAGCGATAAAGGGGATCGAGTTTGGTGCGGGATTTGCTGCTGCACGTATGTCAGGATCTCAAAACAATGACACCTACACTGAATCCGGCTGGAGCAATAATTCCGGCGGTATCCTCGGCGGTATCAGCACCGGTGAACAAATAGTATTCAGATGTGCTGTAAAACCTACTCCGTCGATCCGTAAGCAGCAGCAAACGAAGAATACTGCAGATGAGACGAAAACCATCATAGTACATGGACGACATGACCCATGTATCTGTCCCCGTATAGTTCCCGTCATAGAATCCATGGCTGCCCTTACTCTTCTCGATGCATACTATATGCAGTTTGGGAGGATTCAAAATTGAGAATAGGGTTCTATCAGTTCTTTCCGGTTCATCTTGCTGTCTCTCAGAACAGATCGAAGATTGCTGAAGCTGTTGAGAACTCAAATGTAGATATCATCGTATTCCCGGAACTTGCCCTATCCGGCTACTCTTTCTCTTCATACGAGGAGCTGGTTTCCTGTTCAGAGACTAGAGAAGGGAAAACTGCTCTTCTGTTTCAGCGTATTGCCGATACTACAGAAACTGCGATCATAACCGGCTTCGCTGAGTATGATACAGCCACCGGTCACATTTTCAATAGTGCTTTATGTGTACGTCCACACAAACCAAGACGTATATACCGCAAATCACATCTTTTTGATACAGAGAAGAAGTTCTTCACATCGGGAGATACAGGATTCTTCACATTCTCCTATAAGAAAGTATCTATAGGTATGCTCGTCTGTTTTGATCATATGTTCCCTGAAGCTGCACGAACTCTGGCTCTTCAAGGTGTCTCCATCATATGTCATCCCTCAAATCTTGTTTTAGAAGGATATGCACAGCTGACCACACGCGTTCGGGCACTTGAGAATCATGTCTTCTGGATTCTCGCTAACCGGACAGGACATGAGGGATCTACTGTCTTTACCGGTTCCAGTCATATCGTTGATCCTCATGGTGATATTCTTATTGCTGCAGATCGTGAATCTGAAGGATTGTTCAGCGTAGAAATAGATCCTCTTCTTGCTCGTGACAAGGCTGTCACAGAACAGAACAATATTTTAACCGATAGAAGATGTGACCTCTATAGACTCTAATCAAACTCTTATTGTACAAAGCCGATTCTCCTGATACCCTAGGTATATGCAGCGTACCGAAAAAGTCTCTGAATTACTTACTGCAATCCCTTTTGAGCTGGTTACAGGTCCACTATCATCAGTAATAGAGAATCTTTGCTTTGATTCACGCAGTTGTACTAAGAATTCACTTTTCTTCGCAATCCATGGTGAACTTTATGATGGGCATGACTATATCCCGGATGCGATAGCATCAGGAGCACGTGTGATCATCTATACAAGACCGTTGGTTGGGTATCAGAAGGATGTGACGTACCTGCTCACTTCAAGGTCAAGGGAAACCATGTCTGCCGTTAGCGCCTGGTTCTATAAGACACAGGAGAACCCTGTGCAGATTGTTGGAGTCACGGGAACAGACGGGAAGACATCCACCTGTTACTTCCTCTACCAA
>CAYYPJ010000370.1:0-1618 GCA_964473495.1 uncultured Spirochaetales bacterium | reverse complement strand
TTGATTTTTTTGAATGCGCTATTCTTGATACATATTGAGAAAGACTCACTTCTGAATTATCAACAATAATAGTTTTAGTCGTAGTTACTTTATCAGAAGTTAGTAACCCTCTTTTTATTAATTCATCGAGCAGGAAATCGTCTAAAGCTTTTTGAAGTGGATAAATAGTTCGTGAGATAATAAATGCTTCAATTTCTGATTAATAATCTCGTAACATATTCATTACTTGAGAATCTGGTACAATTTTACTACCTTTTGGGGCAATATGTCGCTCACTTTGGGTGGTGCCTTCTTTTATAGAGGTTCTTAACAGTTTTATAGCTCTTCTATCATTTACGATAATATCACGAGAAAAAGATTTTGTAGCCATAGTCTACCTCCTAATAAAAGATTGTAATTAAGGTATATAATGGTGATACCATGGTGTCAAGTAAGTCTAACGTAATAACGTAAGCTTCACACGAACACATAGCTTGAAAAAATGATGAGTACGCACGCACCTTGAGGTCTACCATACAGTAGACTCAAGGTGAGATGTTGGGCAAAACTATTTTGCTTTTTACGGTCTATTTCTCTCAGAGACAGCTTTTAGAAAAAGTGGTATGTTCCCTACGGCTACCGCTTCCAGAGTTTTAGCAGGTTGTCGTAATTCTGGTTCCAGGGAAAGTAAGACTCCCAGTCTATGTCCTTTTCCTGCTTGTCCTGTACCATGGCCAGCTCATCCAGAAGGAATTTGAGATAGGTTGTGGGATCAATAGTATTCAATATGATCGTATTCAGATTTGATGTTCAGGACATCTTCAATCAAGTTCATCCTGGATCTACCATCTCCTGGCTTGAGATCAAAGTCTTCAACCACTAAGCGTCTTCCCCTGAACATCTACTTTTGCGATCTTTCTTGTTGCGGTTCTTAAGTGCAGAAACCTGCCATGTGAGAAACCACACATATGGTTCAGGAAGAGCTTCTACCGGGAACCAGTCTACCTCTAAGAATTCCCTATTATGAGTGAATTCAATCTGCATAGGGAGATAGCAGGAATATACTTCGAAGTGAAAGTACGGTATATGGCAGCACCAAAGAGTATCTAGGTCTTCAGGTGATTTGATAGCGTATTTGCTTTCTTCATTGGTTTCTCGTATAGCAGCCTGAAGATAATTCGGTCTGTTACGTTTATCATATCCATCACTGTACTTGCTCCAGCCTCCTCCCGGAATTGACCATTTGCCTTTTCCTGGATTGATTGATCTCTTTCCCAGCAAAACAGATAATTGACCATTATCATCATTGGTCCAGAAGAGGATGCCGGCGCCGTGGTAGGGTATGATCTTTTTCACATGATGCTCCTGATTACTATAAAGTGGTAGAAACTACTGATTGAAAGAGACTATTTTATATGTAAATCATCACTCATTATTGTCAGGTATTATAATGCAGACAATGCCTGATACTTGATTATACCCAACACTAGCATAAAAACAAGAACAAACGGGGGATCACTTTTCATGTGGGATGAAAGTATGGAGAGGGTAAAGAGGGAGCTGGAAGAAAAACAAGGAGAAGTTGGAGAAGGAAGGACAAGCCCTGTATTGTGTAGATACAAAACAAACAGGAGAAAGC
>CAYYPJ010000369.1:0-1631 GCA_964473495.1 uncultured Spirochaetales bacterium | reverse complement strand
TACCTTTCGCTGAAGTATCGGATGATCATGTTCAATCCAATAGCTACTAATACCTTTATTTCCAGAAAGGGTGTTTATGGTCATCTCATTTCCCTGTTCTCAGTAGTTTATCGTGATGAAACTGATTGATGATTAAAAATATTAGTTTTGCATCCTGTTTATTATTCGGATCAAGTCTACAGTAACTCTGCAGAATCTTAGGCAAGGGGAGTTTCCTTACATCTGTAATAAATTGCTCATCCTGTTCAAGACGGGTGTATGAGTCATCTTGTGCTGTAAAACACAAACCTGCAGTAAAAACATTTACAATCGCATAACATGGTAGATTGTATGAGAGACAGAGTTCTATTGCTCCAATAATGCGATCTGTGCGATGAAGTTTTCGTAGTAGATCGCAGCCGACTCGATACACAGTATCTTTCAAGGCTCTATTACTGAATCAAAAGAGGAGATTATCTATATACTCTTCGAGAACACATTGGCATAATGTGCATGGAGAGCCTGTGCCGACTGTCGCATAGCAGAATGCACCTTTTGATAGATTTCAGTATCTTCTAGTACCTCATATAGATATCGGTATTCAGGATGGTAGAGATATCCAAAATAGGCAACTGCTGCATGACCCATGTTATGGATATAGGAATTTTCGTTCAACATATGCTTCAATGGGATCAACAGCTTTCAGTTGTGGGGGATATCGGGTATTTTCCCTAAAAAGGCTGTCTTATCAATAATAAACGTATTATAGGGTTCTCCATATACAAACAAGGGGTTTTTATCTGTGATATCTTTCGGCAAGATTGACCCCATCTTCCCAATACTTGTCTCAATGATCCCCACGTTGTCAAGCAGATAGGCATAGTTCTTGAGAGCCTCAGCAAGTAGCGTAGTGACTACAGATCGTCCATGGGACATGTTCTCTGCAAAAATAATATTCAACGCTGCAGAAGGTTTGATTGTTAATCGATTGATAATACCTGCGGCGATAGTTGGTATTATATACGGCAGTGCATTCTTGCCGACCGAGGTGACTATGAGTTCTGCGTCAATGGTCTCCTTGATCACTGCTTCAATGTCGTTTCCCATAATCCTGCGAATGTTAGTGACAGGAAGTGTCGTATCAGATTTGCCGTTTTCTTTGATGATTACAGAATACCTGTCTTTTTTATTGATTGCATCGATGACAGTCACATCAATATCGACAAAGACAACCTCATATCCATTAGCCGAGAATAGCTGTCCCATAAACGATCTGCCTATTTTTTCCGCACCGAACTGAATAATCTTTTTTTTCATCATATATCTCTTGATTTATTTATAATGTTGGTTTATGTTAGATTTAGCTATAAACCAACATCAAGTGTTTGTATCGCATAAAGAGATCGATCTAAGGAGGTTCTCGGAAGAGAAGTAAAGTGTATATCTTGTTTGACAGACAGGGGCTATGGGCGTATGATTGCGTATTAATTACAATGGATGGAAGTCTAAGATGGATCAAGAATTACGAAAGAAACGAATACTAGAAGAGTTGAACGAACATGAGTTTGTTAATCTGCAGGAATTTGTCAAGGAATTTGATGTCTCTGAGATGACAATAAGACGTGATTTTAACGAACTGGAGAAACTCGGTT
>CAYYPJ010000368.1:0-1636 GCA_964473495.1 uncultured Spirochaetales bacterium | reverse complement strand
AATATCCTTCTTTGCTCCTAACTGTTACCGTATAGGAGCATGAAGGAGGTAATCATCTCTTTTTACCACGTAGTATGTAGGGTTTTTTTCTATCAGGGTCAGGAGTAGCTTTTCTCAGGGTGTCGTAATACTCATCAACGGATGAAAGATCAACTCTATGAGGTAGCATTGCATCCCATTCACTATCAGTGGTACAAGAAGCTGCATTGCTAAAGAGATAGGTAAGATATTTTTGTGGATCAATATTCATGGCTTTACACGTTTCTACCAGTGAATAATAGCGTGCAGAAGCCTCAGCTCCTTGAGGGGTAATGCAAAATAGGAAATTCTTTCTTCCCACTGCAAATGGACGAATTGCATTCTCAGCTTTTTGATTCGCATTTGTTGCAAAGGGGAAATCAAGGAATCTCGTGAGAGACTCCCAACGATTTAACGGGTAATTAATCGCTTTAGCAAGTTTAGATGACTTGAGCATGCGGGGTTTATAGGTATCTAAACAAGCCTTCAAATCATCAAGGTCTTTGCCTACTACTTCTCTTCTTTTTAGGAGGAATTCGTCTTCACTCAGGGATCCCTCTCGAAAAAGGTCTGTCAGCTCTCCCTCATCATGGAAAATCTTTCCATAGAGATCGAGAAGCTCTTTGACCAGAGGGCTTTTAGTTGACTTCAGTTTTGCGAGTTCTGCAACAGGTCTACGCGCATGAACTAAACAGCCTAAATGAGTAAAGTCCTTTGTTTTAGCAGCATGAGCATACCCAGCAAGACCATCTGACTGAATAACGTATGAGTAGTCATCAATTAACGAGGCTATTGTTTCATTTCTTCTATTATCAGAGTAATTGAATACTACCGGCCCCGGTGTTCCATCTCTATGAGTCCCAACTCGAACAATCATAAAAGCATTTCTTTTACTATCTGTCTCTTCTTCACCCGGAATCTTAAGTATTCGGACGCCAGTTTCATCCATGTTCCATAGAGCACACCGTTGCAGCTCTCTCTCTAATGCTAAGGAGAGCCCTTTGAGATTTCGAGAAACATACATCATCCAGGCTGATTGTGCTTGTCTTGAAATATATTGCCCGCCATCTAAGCGTAATTTCTTCTCCTGCCGATACAACGGTAATCCATAGTGCATTTTATCAGTAACTATTTGAGCAAGAAGAGAAGGATCACAAATAGTACCTTTAAGAAGTGAAGCTGAGGGAGCAGTAATAAGACCTTCTTCATCTATTGTCTCTGGTTCACAGTTCATACATCTGTATTGCGGGTAATGATGGCGAACGATCACATAGGTAGAGGGGCTAAAAGTAACCGTATCTTGAGTTAATTCACCCACTTCTGTTAATGAAGATTTACATCTATTACAGGTAGCATCTGCTATTCCCTCATGGTATATATCAACAATAGGAGTATCAGCTGGTAATGTAATAGTTCTGTTTTGCGAAACCTTTCGGGTATAGGTTCTTACCTTTTGCTCAGTTACTTCACCTTCAGTATGTTCAATAACATCTTGTGTATTTTCTGTTTCCCCTTCATCAAAGAGATTGAGCTGTAATTTCTCAGCAACTTCTGAACTCTTACCATAGCGCTCTTGAGTAGCAGAAAGGTAGAGTTGTTTCCATTTGTCTACCTCTGC
>CAYYPJ010000367.1:0-1643 GCA_964473495.1 uncultured Spirochaetales bacterium | reverse complement strand
TTGTACGTGTCGAGCAACAGATAGTTATGCAGCAGATCTGCTTCTGTCTCAGGTGCAGGAAACAATTCATCAATCGGGAACTCCGGCCGGACGGAATCTAGTTCCGGGATCTCAACTGGATCACTTAACGTTTGTATGCTTTGACATCCGCTTACGCTGACGATCAAGCAGATGCTGAGTAATAGCAGCAGCGCTCTCTTTAGCTTCATCTGATAACTCCTCCTTCGTTTCTGGTATGGTCGTTTCCAGTTCGATCTGTTCCTGAACGTTCTCAGCTTGCTCCTGCAGGATCTCTTTCTTCGTTTCAGCTGCGGCTTCATTAACATCTGACTGGACCTCTTTGTGATGAACCTCTTGTGTAAGATCCTTGATCTTCTTTTCCTGCTTGGAGATCTTCGTTTTCATGGTAAGGAATACTCCTGCAGCAACAGCGAAGATCCCAAGCAATATATATAGACTAGTCATGATTTATTCCTCTTCAGATTCATCGCATCCGTTCGCTTGGCCACGTTCCCTGATACCGCTTTAGTGATGTATAACACGCCGATAAGCGATCCAAGAGCCGTAAGTACAGTATTTACCATACTTGATTCTGCATTGCCTGTTACGGCCAAGATACAGACGACAAAGAATACGATACATCCCAGCATTCCCATAGTCTTCTTTGCAACCAGATAGTTCATTACCTTATTCATCCTCTTTCTCTTTCTCCTCTTCTTACTGAATCGCTTTCTCTATGATAATGATGGCCGTTGATACGGTCCCGATAACTGTTCCGATGACTCTGATCAGAGTGAAATGCCAAGATCTTTGCCGGTCAATTTGTGTCGATTCCTCTGCTGTTCTCTTTGTTACCGGGCAGCTGTCTTCTCGGTTGAGAAGGAACCCCTGGAACGAACCTTTGAACTCTTTGAGATCTTTAGCGTTTGATTCGACTGCTTTGGCAAATCCGTTTCTTACGAGTAGCCCATCCATGCGATCTATCTGTATCGCAATCTTAGTGAGTACCGGTTCGATCTCATCCAACCGATGCTGGTTGCTCTTTACATTTTCACACATCGCTTGCACGATTTGCGGGGTGTTATCTTCTGTCACTACTATGTCCATCACAACTTCCTTAGTATGCCTTTATTTCTTCAAGTGTTGGGTCTTCTAATAAGTCCTCAATATCAGAATAGATTGAATCAGTTTTAATTTTCTCATAGAGATAGCCATAGAGAGCTGAATTATCCTGAATATCGATATCCTTCGGGATGATCACGTTATAACTCCTGGAGAAGACAGCCTCCGGTTCATCATATGGAGCCTCCAAAGGTAATGACTTGGACATGAGCATCTCCCCCAGATCCCCCAGTTCAAGAAACCGTTCTTGAGCTGCTGCAAGAGTCTCGTTAACTCTAGACCGGTAATAATTCTCACTGAGTTTCATCTTCAACCCACTCTCATATCGAGCGAAGCCACAGACTACGACTCTCATAAAGCCCCATTTCGAGTAATAGTCTGCCCGCTGTATCCGGTGATACAACTCTGTTGTTGTCCGAGTCTTGTTCTCACTTCCCGGTACTGTCGCTAAGAATCCCATATATCATCTCCTTATGAATAATCATTCCAATTCCCTGCAGACTCTCTGGCTAAAAGGAAAT
>CAYYPJ010000366.1:0-1647 GCA_964473495.1 uncultured Spirochaetales bacterium | reverse complement strand
GTCTCAAGCATAAACCTTCTAAGATTCACCCTGAGGATCTGCGAAGATGGATTACCTTGAGCGAACAGGCACAGGTCCAATCAGTACCCGAAGATACCAGACAGAAGGCACAGAAAATAGGGTCTCTGCGGGCTGTAATCCGAAACAAAGATAAAGAAATTTCACGAGCACAGGCAAGATGCAGTATTTTGGGTAAGCGCATGTACCCGGTACTGTGCGAGAATGAACGGCAATCCCAACAGCTGCGAATGCTCAAGGAAGAAAACCGCATACTTGCAGAAAGTCTTGATGCGATACGGGAGGACCCGAGGATGTTTGCCACTCCCGTAGTTGAACTGAGCGAGCACGCTCAGGCGAGTATTCCCAGTACCGCAGGGAAGCAGCTTGCCGAACAGGAGTTGTCCTCGATCATCGATCTGCTGCATACAGCGGTAGCAAAACTCTCTGAGGCAAGGGGGCTTGCCTTATGAGTGGAACGCATACATCGGTGATAGATGCCCTATCTCATAAGAGGATATTCATACGTATGGGCACTACCGATTTCCGGGCGGGAATTGATACCCTGGCAGCATATGCTACCGTCACTAATAGAGAAGCCTTCTTTGCCGGAGCTGTATTTGCGTACTGCGCGAAAAACAAGAAGCAAATTCGTCTGATCTTTTGGGAGGGATGCGGGATTTATATGGTGACCCGTAAGATCCAACGAGCTGTTTTCAAGTGGCCGAAAGTAACCGATCAGGAAGATCTGGAAGCGTGCCATCAGCAGCTGAAAGCACTTATGAGTGATCCGGTGACCTGGGGTTCTTTGCAGGCTGCAAGGACTGTCAGGGCTCTTGAGAACAGGGGTAAAAGTTGAATCAATTACTTATATTATATGGATATATATATTGACAAAACGAGTGGTTTATGCTAGTATATGAGGCATGAAAGATACGAAGAAAGACACCGGGTATGTGCAGGAAAACAAAGCGTTGAGGAAGCAACTTGCTCAGTCTCAGGCCAAAGCTGCATCCCTCGAGAATTCGGTAAAGATCCTTGGAAAATATAAGAAGGATGCCGAAAAGCAGGCCAAGGCAAAAGACAAGATCATCCAGAAGCAGAAAAAGAAGATTGACCGATACGAGCGGTTCTTAGCCCTTACCAAGGAAAACGTCACCTTACGCAGAATGATGGTTTGGGCACGGAAGAGTGAGAAGTTCACCGATAGTGAATTGCTTCAGATCCAGAAAGACCTTACAGACCAAGTACTCGCAATCAAACAGGGTGATCCTGGGAACCTCGATGCTGTCGACCAGAAACCTGACAGCACCGCAGGAACGAATACCCCCAGCAGCAGCGATGCCCTGTTACTTGCACATAGCAGAAACATCGATAAGCTGCTTCCCGTAGAGCAAGGTAAGAAACCCTGGGGAAGACAACCGAATACCAAGACCTGCGGCCGGGATATGACAGTGTTTGATAAATTGGATACAGAGGAATCTGTAGAGAGTGTGGTAGACGATTGTCTCTCGGCAAATGAGGATGGTTCTTTCACCCTGCTTATTGATGGGGAGAAACAAGATCTCAAGTACATGAAGACCATCGAACACAAGCGCATTGACTTCGTCCGCCCTCATTTCAAGACGAGAGTGACAAAGGTCGTGGTCT
>CAYYPJ010000365.1:0-1653 GCA_964473495.1 uncultured Spirochaetales bacterium | reverse complement strand
ATACCCTCAAGACTGGACAAAACGGCAGAAGATTTAGAACCAGCACTGAACTAAGCACCGATGGGAGACTCTTCATCCAGTTCCTGTCACTGATTCTCAACAGCTATATCGAATACACTATGATCAACAAGAAGCTGTACACAAAGTTTCCTACACGAAAACACCTACTTGAAACCCTTACGCCAATCCGCTGCATAGAGCGACCTCACAAGGAGCGGATAATCACAGAGATCACTGGTCCCCAGTTGGATATATTTGAAGCCTTCGGTATACAGGTACCCGAAGCATGCAAGCCGATCAGTAGAAGAAAGAAGTCCAAAAAAACAACTTCGAAAACTGCTAGATCAAGGCTAAAAACGTAGTAGTAAAATACTTTGCAGAATTCAGGGAGGTAGGGGAAATACGCATAAATAATTCTTGACACCTGGCATAATGTGTCCTATACTTAGTTTGTTCGACGGAAGAACTAAGTATCGGACTATAGCTAGCTCAGAGGAGAGTCGATGAATGTCACGAATTGGAGATAATAACCTTATTCGGAACCTGAATTATAAGATAATACTCGATATCATACGAACAGCTGGATCCATATCACGTATAGCGATATCACGAAAGACCGGCTTATCCCGATCAACATGTTCAAGTATCTGTGACCGAATGTTGAAACAGGGATTGATCCATGAGACCGGGAAGAGTGAGTCATCCGGAGGAAGAAGACCTGTTCTTTTAGAGATTCAAACGAAGGCTGGTGTGGTCATTGGTCTGAAACTGATGGATGGAACGATAGATGGAGCGATCGTGGATCTTGGTGGTTCGATTCTGCAGAATAATGTTTTACAGATTCCTCGGCACCTCTCGCCGGATGCATATCTTGTCTATCTGAAATCCCTGTTCAATGAACTCAAACACGACCATATCCAGAGAGCAGGAAAGGTGCCCATACTTGGTCTTGGGGTAGGGATGAGTGGAAGGATCGATGCTGAGAAAGGAATCCTCATTGAGAGTTCAGTACTTGATTGGAAGAAAATACCATTCAAAGCTCTGCTTGAAGAGCTCTTTGATCTACCGGTATTCTTGGAGAACGATGTGAACTCGTTTGCCTTTGGCGAGCACTATTTCGGGAAGGGGAAAGCCTATGACAACTTCCTCTGCCTTACCATAGGAGAGGGGATAGGTCTTGGGATCATACAGAAAGGAAATCTGCTTACCGGGGATCATAACAGTGCAGGTGAGATCGGCCATATGAAACTGTCATTAGCTGATGATGCTCCCCTGTGTGCCTGTGGAAGACACGGATGTCTGGAAGCCTATGCAGCAGACAGGGCAATAATCTCCTGGTATGAAAAGAAGACCTCAGAGCAAATTGATATAGAGACCTTAGTTGATCGGGCAAAAGACGGTGATGAGGCAGCACGACAGGCATTTGGACGTGCTGGACGCTATTTAGGGCTAGCGATCTCATCGGTGGTGAATCTTTTTGATCCGGAAGCAGTGATCATTGGTGGAGAGCGGGTTGATGCTGCAGATTACCTGCTGCCTGAGATGAAGCGAGTCTTTGCAGAGAATGCCGTATACGATCTTGCAGATGAGATAGATATCATTGTTATGAAACCTGACAATGACCTATGGATACGAGGGGTAGCGGCATTGACT
>CAYYPJ010000364.1:1174-1655 GCA_964473495.1 uncultured Spirochaetales bacterium | reverse complement strand
AGCATGTGTAGGGTAGGAAGTTCTTTGAGAAGGATGAATGCTTCAGCATCGTTCTCTAGACCCACCAGGGTTCCCACTTCAATTCGAACTTTCTGAATACAGTTCTCATAGTGTTTTGCTTTGATAAACATACTAATTATTCTCCATAAGGTGTTGATGTAGTATCGGTGATGACCACAGTGATCGGTTCATCTGATCCCACTGATAATGCCTCTCCTGAAATCGAAGAGGAGAGGATTCCTGTTCCACTGACCGTTGCATCCACATCACTGATCGCTACATGGGCGATCGTGATACTGATGCTGTGATCAGGAGAGGCAGATGCAAAGGTGAGGACAACTGCTGCGTTAGCCTCTGCAATTAAATAGGTACTCTTTAGCGTTTCTACCTCAGTGCTATAGGGAATTTCAAAACTGATAGTAACACTGCGTTTCCCGTGCTGTGGACGTCCTGCATAGAGTCCTGAAGCATAGGTCTTGGG
>CAYYPJ010000364.1:831-1164 GCA_964473495.1 uncultured Spirochaetales bacterium | reverse complement strand
TTACTGATGCGCTGGTGATATCATAGGAGACCCCAGCAATCGAGAAGGTGGCTGAAGTACATCGGTACGAGGGTATAGAGAATCCTTTCAGGTTAGTATTGAGACTTCCGTTCTCCTCTCTCAGGCCCTTCAGATCAATACTGCCTTTGACATAATCCCCTGCTGCGCAATCAAGGGATACTGCTGAGATGGTACAACCAGCATACTGTTTCACTGCAGCCTTCCGATCGACCACGACGGTGATGCCGGGAAGGCTTTCAGCTACATCGCAAAGGGCTATGGTGTGAGTATAGTGTTCGGTGGCATCAATCTGCTCACAAAGATCAGCTCCTC
>CAYYPJ010000364.1:0-821 GCA_964473495.1 uncultured Spirochaetales bacterium | reverse complement strand
AGCTGCAGGAACCTTCTACCGAGACTCCGAGAAGATCCCGGTGCATAGGGGTCTTTGCTGCGAGAAGGGAGCCTTCATCTCCTTTTTCTACTGAGACCTTGATGCTTTCACTGGTGATATCAACCAGGGCTGATGGGATTACTGTCGTCCCAAATGGTGACTCTTTTCCAATTTGTAGGCTTGAGCCGGTACCTGTAATAAATGCCATGTGTAGTACCTCTTGTTATCTGTGTTAACAGTCTTTTGACCACTGAAGCGCTAGACTCACCTCAATCGCAGTCATCGTTTTTGAGGCGGTGACAGCAGGGTAGTAGTCCATATCGGTGATCTGCGTGAAATCAATAAACCCATCGAAGGTTGGATTACGCTTGATCAGGAGATAGCATGCGGTATAGTAGCTAAACACGCGTTGTATCAACACCGCATTCGATGCTCCCTTACAGAGGATGAATACGGTCACCTGCATGGTTGCAAGATCACTTCTCATACTTATCTGCTCAAGATGTTCATAATCCGGTTGAATGAAGAACATGGTGTTTCGTCTCATGCGATCTACATCAGGGAAATCAATGCAGATATGTTCTTCACGTATGGATGGGGGGCTTTCTGCTTCACTCATATCTACGTGGGTATCAAGTTGAGATGCTATGATCTCTTTAAGTTTCTGAAGTACCTGGATCTCTGTCTTCACGGTTTCTTCCTTTTCTCAATTCGTGTTACTTCCCGCTGCACCAGCTGATCGAGTTTCTGCCCGAAGGCAGGGGATGCCAGATATCGCTTTACAGGTGTAGCCACAAAATCACGCTCAGGAAGCTTTACCG
>CAYYPJ010000363.1:0-1655 GCA_964473495.1 uncultured Spirochaetales bacterium | reverse complement strand
GACTATGAGGATGCACACCGGATAAGTATAGAGAATCTGAAAAGACTCAATACCCTCAAACAAGATTTTCTCAACCAGATACTCACCGTACAGGACGAAGACAAGATCACCGTCTTCAATAGTCAGCCTTGGGAACGAAATGAGTTGATTCCCTACGGAGATGAAGTGGTTCCCGTTACTGTCCCGTCTCTTGGTTTTACGGTACTGTCAAAGCAGCAGTTGGATCATTCTGTACTTCAAGATGTCGGAAGTGCAGAAGTATCTGAAGATGGTTCAGTCATGGAGAATGAGTATATTTCTGTGCGGTTACGCTTGGACGGCTCAATAGCATCTCTTATCCTTAAAGAAGGGGAGCAGGAGATGTTTACCCAAAAAGGAGGAGGCATCTTCTATCTCTTTGAAGATAAAACGTATGAATGGGATGCGTGGGATATTAAAGCATATTACCTAGAGACCATTCCTGAGCAGGCAAAACTCGTAGAGAGGACAGTTCTGCAGTGTTCCCCACGTATTGTAAAGATTGAACAGCGTTTTACGGTTGGGGATAGTAGTACCATCACCCAAGTGCTTGAGTTGCGGACAGGAGAATCCCTTCTACGGGCGACTTGTCATGTTCTCTGGAAAGAATCGTATAAGATGCTTCGATTACGTGCATTCCCAAATATTTCTTGGCCTACTGCAACCTATGAGATCCAATATGGGAATATTGAACGGCCGACACATAGTAACACCAGTTGGGATAAGGCAAAATTTGAAGTATGTGCTCATCGGTATGCAGATCTGTCACAGCCCGATTGTGGGCTTGCTCTGCTGAACGATTGCAAGTATGGGTATCGTATACAAGATGGGGTCATGGACTTAAATTTGCTGCGGAGTCCAAAGAATCCTGATCCGACTACCGATATGGGAGAACATACGTTTTCGTATGCATATCTTCCCCATCCCCATGCCTTTGCTGCTAGTGATGTGCTTCAGCAGGCACATAACTTCAATAGTCCTTTGACCATCATTGAAGGGCGTGTTCTTGAAGATGCTACGATATTCTCGTATTTCACTGTTGATACACAACAGGTAAGAATTGAGGCAGTAAAGCCTGCAGAGAAGACCTTCGGGATCATTATTCGCTGTTATGAGACGATAGGGGGGAATTGCAAGTGCACGGTGAAGACGCCATTCCCTATCACTGAGGCCTATATGGTGAACCTTCTTGAAGAAGATGCAGAGGCGAGGGAAGTAGTGAATAATCATGCACTTCCTCTTACTTTCTCTCCCTATGAGATCAAAACACTGCTTATTCGTTGATCGATTACTTGAACAGGAAATACGTACACTGTACTGATCCTAATAGGTGTTCTACAACATCTATTAGGATCAGTGCTGTATGATTGGTTGTAAATCCTTCATCTGATTTATAACTCAGTCAGTTTTGCAAGTCTTATGTTCAGCTTTTGTCATAGTTCGAACTGGAGGTGTTATCTTCAGAAGTTCACATATTTTCCTCTGTTTGCTGGTGATCGGCGTTATATGACGAGCTTTTCTGCTATGATGATACTGGTCAATACTACTGAATTCTTTCGGTAATAATCCCATATTGTAGGGGCGTAATATCTTATCAGGATCATGAGCCTCTTTGAGTCTTCTTTCCAGTTCACTTA
>CAYYPJ010000362.1:0-1689 GCA_964473495.1 uncultured Spirochaetales bacterium | reverse complement strand
GCTCAGAGGTTACCATCTCATCTTTAGCAACTACGATGATACCAGTCAGTCCTGCAGTGACCCCCTGTTCTGCAGCAACACGCTTGGTGATCTCTTCGATTTCAGCGACTCTCTCAAGATCCATAAAATCATTCATAGTGAAGGTGGGGAGGATGAACATGATCCCCATGTTCTCATCCTTACTCAACATATAACTTTCACCGAACAGATAGTCTTCCACAGTATCTGTCACCTTGAGAGAATCTATTGACTGTCCAGCGGCTGCGTGGTCGATGAGAGACAGTAGTTCGTTGAGTGCCCTGAATTGTGATACTGCTATCTGTTCGTTATCTTCTAAGTTATCAGCATCTTGTGTATATTCCCTCTCGAACTCATCATTGATACTTCGGAGAAGGGGGACTAGGTTCAAGTTGGTATAGGATTCACTGAATCTCTGAAGGTCCTCTGAATCCATGAGCATCAGACCATGATCCTGAATGAAATCTCTATCTACCTTTCCGTAGACCGATTCTATCGTATCCTGGTAATCTGAAGAGGAGAACTCGACCTGAAGCGCATCGATAGTGCTCTTCACCTGCTGTGTTGTAGCCTTCCCATCAGTACCTACCGCTACAATGATCTGTGAAGCAAAAGGGAAATCTTCGGTGATCGTCTCAAAATCTTGAACAGCAGCAGAGTGCTTTGGCATCAGAGAGTAGAAAGTCATCTCAAGATGGAGCCTTGTATATCCAAGACCAAATAACACCGTGATGAGTGCTATGATGAGAAAGGCTTTCTTATAATGTATAGCTGACCATGCAGCCCATCGTTGTAGTAATCGTTCTTTACTTAGCATCAACATCTTCTCCTAGGTGCTTATATGCTTCCAGAAATCTTAGAAAGCTTTATGTGAGATTTGTTTATCTGTATCAGTCACTGCTGAAATGAGCAGCCATCCTTCAATGAGGGCAGATAATTGAAAAACAAGAGCTGCAGGGTCTCCATCTTCCTGGATCTCACCACGTTCCTGACCTTCTTTCAAGATCTCAGTGAAAAAGGTAACAGTGTTTGCATAGAGCTGTGATACCCGGTCTTTCGCCTCATCTAACTTCTTGATTGCTGTAAAAAGCAGGGTAATAAGAACCGAATGATCTTTAAAGAGATAGAGACCTATGATCTGTGCATACATCTCGCTCATTATCTTTAGATTGAACAGGGGTCCTAACTGTTCTTTAAGGGGAAGAGTTGTATCGATCTGCCCCATGGAGATTTCTTCCAATAAGTTTACTGTATCGAGGACCGTCTCTTTGAAGAGCTCATCCTTACTCGCGAAATAGTGATATACAGCACCCTTGGTAATATCAAGAGCTTCCCCTATCGAGTTGAGGAAAACACGGTCGACATTCTCCTGGACGAACTGGTTCAGAGTCTCCATGATGATCTGGCCTTTTGTCACTTTCACACTAAAACCTACCTTTGGAATGTCTAAGTATATAGGATGCTTATCCATCCTGTAAATAGAATAGCTATCCATGGGTAAACCCGTGGTCCTTATTCGCTTCACTCACGGAACTAAAGTACCCACTTCATCTTTCTTCTTCTGATATATACCTCATCAGATATTTCTTTGCCCGTACCGTAGATTGAAGGTTATTCTCCTAATAATAACTGGTCTATAATACCAGTATTAAATCACTTGTTAATTACCAT
>CAYYPJ010000361.1:0-1691 GCA_964473495.1 uncultured Spirochaetales bacterium | reverse complement strand
AGAGGCCTCCTCCATACGTTCCTCAGCCGGTCAGCAGTTCGGGATGCATAAGAAAATCAATGAGTCTCAAGTGATGGATACCATCTCTATCTATACAGATAGGATCCTGCGATATGACAAATTTCGGATGGTTATCATGGATGGAGTAGAATGCTCTGAACTCTCTGTTCTTCGTATCTTCTGTCACCATGAGATATGCTACCTGAATATAACATCTCCATCCATCTGGTCGCTCTGCGATAAAATCGACCTCTCCTTTATAGGTCTTTCCAATATAGACAGTGAATGCACGAGAGATCAGTTCATTGAAGACGATCGTCTCAGTGATATAAGAGAGTTCATCCTTGATTCTGTTCTTCAGCATGGAGAAAAGTCCCAAGTCACAAACATAAGCCTTTTCCTGAAATGAGAGCATGCGTTTCCCTCTGATATCATATCGAGGTATCATCTGAATCAATCCTGATTCCTGGAATCTGTTCAGATATTCATACAATGTGGGTATCGTAATCTCAATCCCCTCTTTCTTCAATTCTGAAACGATCTTCTTAGGAGAGAGCGTTATCGAGGAGTTCACAATCAGATAGTTCAATATTGATTCAACGGTTATAGCTGAATGATAACGATTTTTTCTGATGACATCCTTGTACACGATCGAATCATACAGGTTCCTCAATTGAACACTCTTTGATTCATAGGAATGCTCATTACACACAAGAGGGAAGCCCCCGTATCGAATATATCGGGCAAGCAGCTCATCTGAAGATAGAGCACTCTTGTCAACAAGAACATATTCAGCGAAGGAGAAAGGCAGCATCCTGAAAGATATGGTTCTACCGCCAAGATGTGTAGCTAGTTCTCCTGATAGGAGTTTGGTATTCGATCCAGTGATGAAAATACTCACATTATCATGAGTAGCTCGGAAGGAGTTGATCACCAATTCGAATCTTTCGACATTCTGTATCTCATCGAAGAAGAGATACATCATCTTCTCTGATAGAATCAGAGGTTCTACATATTCATAGAATGACTGAGCATATAACAGATTCGAATAGCTAAAATCTTCGAAGTTCAGGTAGAGGATCTGATCATCATCAAGATTCTTTGATTCCGTGATTTCACTGATGATCTGTCTTAACAGCGTTGATTTTCCACAACGTCTTACTCCCATGATCACTTTAATCATCTCTGAGTCATAAAAAGGGCGAATCTTCTCTAGGTACCGTTCACGAATAATCATATATATAGCTTATTACCCATAAACAAAGAAGTCAATAGATTTAATCATGTCTTTATTCTTTCGCTATTTAACTCTTTATCATAAATTCTATTTTTATTCTTTGACGCATTCTCAGAAAGGAGTCTGCCATTGGTATCGCATGTCATGTGAGCAAACAACCATCCTGAGACACACCGTCTTGTCATGGGATTAGCTAAACATTGTCAATTTGAAGTTGTACTTCAGATTAACAATATGTCATATATAGCCATGCTAACAAGAACCGTTGCTGTATATGTTGAGAGACTCTCCAGGTACTATCCGGTGATCACCATCACAGGACCTAACAATCAGGGAAGACCACATCAGCGAAGATGTGCTTCAGAGACTATGCCTATTGTCCTCTAGAGAACCCTGAGACACGTATGTTTGCAGAGACTGCCCCTAAAGGTTTTTTCGAGAGATACCATACGAG
>CAYYPJ010000360.1:0-1701 GCA_964473495.1 uncultured Spirochaetales bacterium | reverse complement strand
GTAAGTTCACAACAGCAAATCCAGAATATTCTAGACAGCTATGGTTTAGGTATCAGAATAGTGACAATCAAGCTTAAGAATATCGTGCCGCCAAAGGGCGAGGTTCAGGATGCGTTTGAAGATGTCAACAAAGCTATCCAGGATATGGAAAGATTAATCAACGAAGGTAAAGAACAATACAATCGTGAGATCCCTAAAGCACGTGGTGAAGCAGCGAAACTGATTGAAGTTGCTAAAGGATATGCATCTGAACGTATCAATGAGGCAAAGGGTGATGTTGATCGATATAACGCCGTACATGATGCGTATCTTGAGAGTAAGGAAGTTACGTCTAAACGTCTATATGTAGAAATAATGGGAGATCTGCTCGCAAGCGGCAACACAACAATCATTGACAAGGATCTTGATAATTTTCTGCCGTTGCAGAATCTCAGCACAACAGGAGATACGAAATGAAAAAATTGATCACAACTCTTGTTGTATTATTTGTAGTATTTATTGTTCTGTTTTTACTAGGTCCCTTTTATGTTCTTAATGAGGGCGAACAGGCTGTCGTAACTAGGTTTGGCGCAATAGTCCAGTCATCAAATACTGCTGGACTTAAATTCAAGATGCCTGTAGTAGACACAGTGGTAATATATCCAAAGAAGATTCTTTCATGGGATGGCGACGCCCAAAGGATCCCGACTAAAGAGAATCAATTCATCTGGGTCGACACAACCGCACGATGGAGAATCTCTGATCCCGAGAAATTCTACGAATCTGTGACAACCCTCAACCAGGGATATGCACGACTTGATGATATCGTTGATTCTTCTGTGAGAACTATTATCTCAGAGAATTTTCTCAATGAGGCAGTCAGAAGTTCAAATCTGATAAATGAGATGATAGAAACTGAACAGGTGCAATCAGAGAACATCGCCGATGCAGAACAAATTCAGAACCTTACTTCTACGCAAGACAGCTATGAAGAAATAAGCAAAGGGAGAAATGAGCTCTCAAATGAGATGTTTGACTTTGCTGCTAAATTCACTTCAGAGTATGGTATCGAACTGATTGATATTATCATCCGACAAATTAGATACTCAGATGATCTTACTCAGAGTGTATTCAACAGAATGATAAAAGAACGAAATCAGATTGCTGAAGCGTACCGTTCATACGGTGAAGGTCAGAAAGCTGAATGGGATGGAATGCTAGAGAACGAGAGGAAGAAGATCCTCTCCGGGGCATACGCAACAAGTGAGAAGATCAAGGGTGATGCTGATGCTGAGGCAACAAGAATATATGCAGATGCCTATTCATCCGATACTGATTTCTTTGAGTTCTGGATTACTCTGAACTCATATAAGAAGTCTATTGTCAATTTGCCTAAGACGCTGTCAACAGATATGGAATATTTCAAATATTTGTATTCGCCTAAAGTAGGAGAATAATTTTCTACGAAGAAAAGATAACGAGGCTGTTTATACAGCCTCGTTATCTCATTTTAGGGTGCACGACAAATTCGTAAAGAATTACCCAATGTATTATAATAGAAAGTAATGTTTTGCATGACAATCTGACACGTATAAAATACAGTTAAGACAGAAGGACATTATGAATATAGCAGAACTTGAGAAAGAACGTGATACACTACCCAAATTCCCCCAGAGTTTTACATGGTTACTCAAACCGGCCAAGATATATTGAATTGATTGA
>CAYYPJ010000359.1:0-1704 GCA_964473495.1 uncultured Spirochaetales bacterium | reverse complement strand
AGAGAATTTGTGATTTATCTGTATTGCCTTACTTAAAAATTGGCGAAATTTTCGGTTTCTAACATAATGCATCTTGTTGTTTAACTTTATCAGAGCATAGATTGTATTTTTTCATTTTTCGATAGAGTGTTGTCAAGCCAATACCAAGGCTCTCTGAAGCATTCAGTTTACCCTCTGTATCATCTCCAAAGAAATCAAGGGCTTTTATGATCGCATTTCGTTCTAGATTCTCGATCGTAGTGAATTCATAGCATTGAAGATTCTTTTGTGAATCACGCAAATAGACTGGCAGGGAATCCATCGTAACATTTCCCTCATTATCCATCATATTCAGCATATGAATAATAACATTTTCCAACTCTCTGATGTTTCCCGGCCACTCATAGCTTTTTAAGAATTCAAAAACATTTTTTGCAACATTGAATTCGTGGACCATCCGGTTTGAGATATAAGAGGAGTGCTTAGTCATAAAATAGTTCATAAGCGGTACAATATCATCATACCTCTCTCGTAATGGAGGAAGGATGAGTGGGATGACATTCAATCTATAATACAGGTCTGCTCTGAATAATCCCTCGTTAATAAGGCTTTTAATATCTTTATTGGTTGCAGAGATCACTCTGACATCTAAATCAATGGTATGATTGCTTCCAAGCCGTTCGATCCTTCGCTCTTGGAGCACTCTTAGAAGTTTTGTCTGCAGAAATATCGGCATTTCCGTGACTTCATCAAGAAATATGGTTCCCCCGTTGGCCAGTTCAAATTTGCCAATACGACCTTTGGAACTTGCTCCGGTAAATGCGCCTTCGATATATCCGAAAAGCTCTGATTCCATAAGGTTCTCAGGTATTGCACCGCAGTTAATGGCAATAAAGGCATTTCCCTTTCTATTACTTCCATAGTGAATAGCACTGGCAAGCATTTCTTTTCCAGTACCACTTTCTCCGGTGATCATAATCGGAACATCGTTAGGGGCAACCATCTTTGCTTTTTGTATCACCTTTTTGAAAGATGCTGCATTACCTATGATGTGGTCGAAGGTAATATCATCATGGGGCTGTGACGCTTTGGTCTGTTTTTTTCCGGATTGTTCAATTTTACTGGATGTGAGACATTTTTCTATGGTTGTAATGAAATTATGCATAAGCTCTTCATACATCTCAATATTATTCAAATATTTTATTCTGTCTTTTTTGGTGAATACAATAAAACTGATGGCACCTATTGTCTCCTGCTGTACGTTGATAGGCATGGAAATCTCTAAAGTCTCTTTGCAGAAAGCTTTTTGAATACACTCTTTACAGATCTCATCTTTTGTTGGATGCTTAATAATAATACTGGTATTATCTTCAATAACTTTCTTTTGTGTAAGCCCGTTAATATTAAGAAACTGATTGATGTTGCATCTTCCTGTTGCTGAAATACGGATGAGTTTTTGATCGACAAGAGCTATACTCAACCCTGTGATATTTGTGAAAGTGGTACACAATCTTTGAATTTTTGTTCTGTTAATATAAAGACAACGGTATGTTTTCATCTTTGGGATCCTTTAGGCCTTATACAATGATATCATTAGAGCATTATACCTGTATGAGAGGGATTTTGACAGAGAAAAGTGATAAAAACAGGACAAACGCATCAAACAGCTTTTGACAGTTTAGAAATGGTATGAATCTGAAGATAACCTGTCAGCTCCGAGCTGAG
>CAYYPJ010000358.1:0-1709 GCA_964473495.1 uncultured Spirochaetales bacterium | reverse complement strand
CTTTAGTTCCCGGTCACTTTTTCTAATTACACTCGTATCTTAGCTTTACGCAGGATAGATTTTGGATAGCTGAGTTTAAAGTTCTTGTAGATGTCATTCACCTTCTTCACAGCTTCCTGAGGAATAATGTCTTTGTCAAAGACTTTGCACTTTTGGTTTCTTAGCTGGAGAAAGGCACTGATCGGGTTGAATACAGTATCCTTCAACTCATCCTGAAACATTTTCACTATGATTGACGAGATAAAGGTAAGCAGTAAATGGCCCCGGAATGTCTCTTCGGTATGTACGCGTAACGGGAGCATATTTGCATAGTTTTTCCCGATGTCAAAGATCTGCTCAATCTGCTGCCGTGCATAATAGGTAGGCAAAATCTTCTCCCTTGCGATCGGCCGGGATGAGAAGAGTACAAATACCCCTTTTTTCTGCAGCTTATCATGGACTTCTTTAACCCCGAGATTCTTCGCTGAAGCGCTCGCGAACAACTTGTTTGTCGAGAATCCCTTCATGGCAATATCCCGACAGACATAGGCATAGGCTTTATATCCTTCAACAACTTCACATTCAACACGTTTGATGTAGGCATACCGTGAATTATAACGGACCATGTTCTCTTCAGTTTCTATGGAGGGGATATGTTCTGCAACGAGCTGTTTGTACAGCTTTCTATTCTCCTTCATCCTTGAGAGGAACGAGACTTTCTCCTTATACAGGATTTTCATGTTCTCGTTGTCGAGATAGCCCGCATCAAGAATGGCAAATTTGGTATTGATGCCATAGGCCTTCAATTCCAGCATCGTGGTGGTAAGAGTTGAGACATCGATCACGTTCTCTGGACAATACCTGAAGTAGAGCGGCAGGTTCGTTTCCTGCTGCAGTACATAAATCAGTCGAACCTCATTCGATACCGTGCCGTTATGGTTGCTCACTGCAGTAAGAGGAAAATGGATACTGTTCGGCAGTCCGGTACTGTCAATAAGAATATCCGTCCCCTCTTTCCTCTTTACCACGAGCTTGAGATACTCTGTAAAAAACTCCCTCTGGGAGTATTCATCACCAATGGATACGAGGAAGTCACTGATCCGCTGACTTGATAGATTCGCTTTCGGGTACAGCTCTGAAACATAACTGCCTTCATACCAGATCTCAGCATGAGATAAGGCAAAATCACAGAGTACATAGTAGTGGATCATCCCATACAGTGTATCCGGATTCCCATAGCCAATGGCATCGATGCAGGATCGCAGCCCTTTCTGTTTGATATACGAATCGAGAAAAAATGTATCACCAAAGTCGAGGATAAGCTTTTCTCGGTGATTCTTTCGTTTTGCAGGTTCAGGGACAAAGGATGCATCAGGCTTCCCGTAGGTGTCGGTCTCTACATTGTAGGTAAAGATCCCGAGTTTTCGATTCTGGTAAATCCCATTTTCTTCATCGAGAACTCTACCAAGGCTCTTCTGTTTTGTCATTACCTTCCCATCAACCCGGAAGGAACTGCAGATCTTGGCATATTTCACACCGTTCTTAATGTCATACCCAATGTACATCTTCAACACCTGCCTTGTAATTATAATACTTATTATAATTACATCATAGTGCAGACAGGCATAAGATGCAAGTACAATAAGTGCTGAATAGGTTAAAAGGCAAGATCTGATAGAAGTTATTGAGTAGAAATAGTAGTTCGTTTGTAATTAGAAATTATAATAGGG
>CAYYPJ010000357.1:0-1721 GCA_964473495.1 uncultured Spirochaetales bacterium | reverse complement strand
ATCGTAGTCCTTTTAGTTGTCTTGGTTATGGCTGGTGGAGCCGTTTTTGCTGATCCAGATCCTGTAAACCTTAGAATAGCCGGTGAAGTTGCCGCAATTTCTTCTTTGAGCCTTAATAATACGAGAGGTTTGTTAACAATTGATCCTAATAAGGGTCTTAGGAAAAAAGCTATTTCAACTGGTACGTACTGGTCTAACAACTTGAGTGGTTTTACTATTACAGTAACTTCAGACAATGATGGTTTGAAAGATATAAATAATGCGGAAAATGTTATACCGTACACTGTGTATCTTGATAATGGTACTGGTGTTCTAGCTAGTGCTTTAGGAACTTCAGGAGCTTTTATAACGACTGGAGGACCATCATTAACGAGTGAGAAGTTTAAAATCAAGGTATCTGTAGCAGATAGGGAAGCGCTTTGGGCAGCTGGTACATACAGCGATATTTTGAGATTTACTATTACTAGCAACGACTAAACGACTAAACGACTAAAAAAAGACCTAAGATTCTTCTTGGGTCTTTTTTTTATCTAGAGTATACTTAGAGACATGAAAAAGAAACTTATCATACTGACTGTTTTATTCTTACTCACCGCATCAGGTATCTTTGCCTTTCAGTTCACCCCGATCTCTAAAGATTTTGACGCATCAGGTTCTGGTGCAAGACAGACATTCAAAGTTGTAAATGATGCAGACACGACTATAGGGGTGCAGATCCTCACGCTTACCCGAGAGATGGACCTATATGGAAATGAGACTCTAGCCGATGCTTCAAAGTACTTTTTTGTCTACCCCAAGCAAGTCGTTGTCAAACCTGAATCATATCAGACGGTACGTGTGCAGTGGAAAGGGCCTGCTGTTGTTGATAGAGAGATTCCCTTCCGTATAGAGGCAAAACAGCTTCCATTAAACTTTAAGCCGACTAAAGATGGAGCAAACCTTAATATACTTCTTACTTATCGCGGGACTTTGTATATCGTCCCTAAAGAGATCAATTATGATATAGAGATGCTCTCAGTGAAGCCCTATATTGATACTGAAGGAAACAAGAAGATCGCGATAGAGATGCAGAACAATGGCAATACCCATCAGATCATGTATCAACCGGAACTCACGATAACATCAAGTTCTAACGGTTCAGTTATATCTCGTGTGACTCTTGGTTCAGATCAATTGTCAGGATTCTCGGGTGAGAACCTACTTGCAGGTAACCGTCGTATCTTTCTTATTCCATGGCCCGATGATCTACAAGAAGGAACACTCAGTGCGACGTATAAGATGGACAACATTCGCTAACCATAATCTATCGCATCATATCATCTCATTGTTCATTTTACTGTCGTGTGTTTTTCTATTGCCGGTATATGCACAAGCTCCTGAACTACCTGCTGAACCAGACTCAATCTACTTACCTCTCATCATTGACGGCGTCTATGTCGGTGATATCAACTCTATCCCAAAGGAAGAGCTGACCACTCAAGTAAACACACAGGAACTGTTCATCTTTCTTAAAGATCGCGTGGACGCTGAAAAACTGGAAAGACTGCACGTATTCCCTGACCAGTGGATATCAATAGAAGAACTGTCTACGTTCCCTTTCATCACTTCATTCAACATGTCTGACCTCATGATAGAGGTACACATTCCGCCTGCAAGTACTGTCACACAGGAGCTTTCACTCTTAAGGAAAACAGATTCTCTGACTTATCCATTGATAGAAC
>CAYYPJ010000356.1:0-1734 GCA_964473495.1 uncultured Spirochaetales bacterium | reverse complement strand
GTATTTATCCGAAAATAGAGATCTTGTCGAAAATCTCCGTTTTCAACAGCTTCTTTCAAATTCTTATTAGTTGCTACAAGGATCCTGCAGCTGGATTGTATTTCTTTTCGGCCTCCCACAGGTTGGAATTTTCCTTCTTCCAAGACCTTCAAGAGTTTTACTTGGTTAATTAAGCTCATCTCGCCAATCTCATCAAGAAGAAGAGTACCCCCTGCGACCTGCTCAAAATACCCTAGATGTTGACCTGCCGCACCAGTAAAAGCACCCTTACTATGACCAAACATCTCACTCTCAAATAACGCATCTGGTATAGCACTGCAGTTTACTGCAAGGAAAGCTCCTTTCCCATAGTCACTCCATTTATGTATATATCGCGCAAGAATACTTTTCCCGGTACCATTCTCACCAGTTATAAGAACATTGACATTTTTAGAAGCAATGTACTGTGCTGAAGCGAATAGATCATTCACTTTTTTGTTCTTGAATGAGAAAAGATAAAAACTATCATCACGTTCTTCAAGTATTTTTTCTAGATTTGTCACTTTATCTTTCATTCGAAGTAATTCGGAGATCTTCTTAATCTCAAAAAGGAGCAACTCAGGATTCTTATCCTTTTCAAAATAGCTGTTGGCACCGATCTTGACCGCTTTCACTGCACTGTCTATCGAACCAAAACCTGTTAATACGAGGATAGGGATATGAACATATCCTAGACTGCGAATCTTCTCGATAAAGTGAAAACCATCCATACCCGGCATATTGAGATCAGTGATGATGATATCATACCGATTTCTTTCATTTCTCAGAGCCGCTAATGCATCTACTGAAGAAATAAATGGTAAAGTTGTGTACCCGGTCACCTCAAGCATAGAGACAATGCTTTTCAGTACTGGAGCTTCATTATCAACAACCATTATCGTCAGATTATTTTGTACCATCTTCTACCACCCGGATGCTTGTTTGAAATGCATCACAATCCCGTATCTCTATGATAAAAGTAGTACCTTCCCCGACTGCAGAATCTACCGATATATTACCGCCAATGACTTCGAGCGCGTTACGTGTAGAAAATAGACCGAATCCTGTTCCACTCTCTTTCATACTATAGAATGCTCGAAAGATGTTATCGAGATCATGATTGGGAATACCACAGCCCCTATCAGAGATACAGAGCTTGAAGAAATGATCAGTGCAGGATTCGGTGATTCTTATCACGCCGTTATTCGTAATAGCCTCAAGTGCATTAGATAGAAGATTTAGAAGAACATGAAGTAATCGAAATTTGATACCATAGATATACACTTCCTTTCTCACATTCACCTTGATTACAGCGTTCTTCTCTTTAATCGTTCCCCCAAACATTCTTTTTATATCATCCACACATTCCCAAAGACTGAACAACTCGACAGTTCCTGATGACCTGCCGGAGAATGAGATCATTTTCCTCAGCAGTTTCCTTCCATAATTCAAACTCTCTTTTTGATCTTGTATGATCTCATAGTACTTGTTTCGGACATCCTCACGCTCTATCTTTACATTCAGTTTCTCGAGGGTGATAAATGAGTTACCAAGTATTGCAAATACCCCCTTCAGATCATGAGCAAGACCTGATGCAAGCATGCCCATACCTGCCATTCGTTCGGAGAATAGTGTTTTTTCCATCATAAGTTGATAATCCGTGATGTCCTTGATAGTCATAAGAAGCTTTCTTCTTGCAGTATCGATATCTATTAT
>CAYYPJ010000355.1:0-1740 GCA_964473495.1 uncultured Spirochaetales bacterium | reverse complement strand
CTATATGAAAGTTTTTGTTGTCATGGGGACGTTGTCGGCATTGGCAGGTAATGTTCTGACTTCCCGATTGGCTACTGCGACACCTAATGCCGGTAATTCGTTTGAATTAGATACCATTGCATCATGTGTCATTGGAGGAATATCTCTTGCTGGTGGAAGAGGTTCTGTCTTTGGGGCTCTTGTCGGGGCACTCGTTATGACGAGCCTTGGTAATGGAATGAGTCTTATGAATATGACAGCAGCCTGGCAGAATATAGTGAAAGGGTTAATCTTGCTGTTTGCCGTCTGGTTCGATGTCGCTAGCAACAAGCAGAATAAATAGCGTATCGCTTTATGTGTAGTAATAGATAGTAGGTGGGAATCATGTTACATAGAGATAGACTGAAAACTATAAAACGTATCTATCAGAAGATTCTGCTCCATGATATTGTGCCATTTTGGATAGATTTCTCCCTTGACCGGATTCATGGGGGATATTATCATTATCTTGATAGAGATGGATCCGTGTTGAACCATGACAAGTCTGTTTGGCTTCAGAATCGATCCTTATGGTTCTTTTCAAAGTTGTATAATGAGATTGAGAATCGAGATGAATGGCTTGAGGCTGCAGATATAGGATTTTCTTTTATCACAGACTACTGCTTTGATCACGATGGCAGAATGTTCTTCACAGTCGATGAAACAGGGAGGAAACTGCGTAAACGCAGGTATTGGTTTACTGAGACGTTCGGGGTCTTGGGGCTCTGTGAATATGCTAAAGCATCCGGGAATTCCTATGCATTAGAGCTTGCACAAAGAACTTATGAAAAGATTGTATATCTCTATCAGCATCCTAATGAACTCAGCTCCAAGACTTTCGTTGAGAACCGTTCTGTGAGGGGGTTGGCACCTACTATGCTGCTGATGTCCACGACTCAAGTAGTCCGTGAATCTGGGCAAGAGACGGAAAAGTATAATCATGTTATTGATAGGTGTATTGAGGATATACGAACATATTTTCTTAAGGAGGAATTGCATGCACTTCTGGAGACCGTCTCGTATGATGGAAGTATTATTGATACTCCTGAAGGGAGAACTATAAATCCGGGCCATTCTATCGAAACTGCATGGTTTCTGATGCAGGAAGGACTATATCGGGGTGATACAGAGGTGGTCTCTTTGGGCCTTGCCATATTGAAATGGTCTTTTGAGAGGGGATGGGACGATACCTATGGTGGGATTTTCTCCTTTGTCGATATCTATAATAAGCCGTCAGAACATGTCGAATGGGATATGAAGTACTGGTGGCCGCATACAGAGACGTTGTATGCTCTGCTTTTGGCCTACATTACAACGGAAGATGAATCATATCTAGCAAAGTATGAAGATATCCATGTTTGGACGTTCAAGCATTTCCCTGACTATGAATATGGAGAGTGGTATGGGTATTTGCATAGGGACGGCAGTATCGCCTTACCCATAAAAGGATCAAATTGGAAGGGTACATTCCACATACCACGGATGCTGATTCAGGGAATGGCTCTGATTGATAAATGTTTAGAGAAATAAATACTTTCTATGTACAAGAACTTTAGTGAGACTTGGAAACCCACCGCCTAAGGCGGTGGTAATGGAATAAAGGCTATGCCGTAAGAAAAGTATGCTATGATACGGATATGGGTGCGCCAGTTCGGCGTTTGATATATAGCAGGGAGAGACACCCTGCCCGGTAAAGTCTAGCCAACAGCCGGTACTTAGCCT
>CAYYPJ010000354.1:0-1749 GCA_964473495.1 uncultured Spirochaetales bacterium | reverse complement strand
ATGGTAATTAACAAGTGATTTAATACTGGTATTATAGACCAGTTATTATTAGGAGTTATAGTATGAAGAAAGTGGTCATCTGTCTAGCAGAGGGGTTTGAAGAGATAGAAGCAGTCGTACCGATAGATCTCATGAGAAGAGCCGGTATTGAAGTAACGGTTGCCGGTATAGAAAATACGACGATTACTGGTTCTCGAGGGGTGAAGATAAAGACTGATGGTGAATTATCAGAGTTCTCAGAGAAGGACTTCGATTGCATTATGCTGCCTGGCGGCTTACCGGGAGCTACGAATCTTGCCGCATCATGGGAAGTGAACGAACGTATCATACATATGTTCAATGAGGGAAAGATCGTTGCTGCTATCTGTGCGGCACCAGCTGCTGTATTAGCAAAGACCGGTATCTTACAGGGTCGTAAAGCGACTTGTTATCCAGGGGCAGAATCCTTCTCTACTGATACAACCTTTGAGAAGAAGTCTCTCGTCATTGACGGGAACCTCATCACCGCCCAGGGTCCGGGTTATGCCTCGTTATTCGGATTTGCTGTGATTGAAGCTTTAGTAGGAGCAGCGAAAGCAAAGGAAGTGACAAAAGAAGCTCTCTTCTAAAAATCTTTATCACGAGGATATTCAACAGGTGAGACGTATGATAAGAGGCTCTTCCCCGATATCGGGGAAGAGCCTCTTATATTGTTATGTTCAGGTGATATTATGCAAGCATATCTTTGAGATAAGGTTTCTTCACAAGGTCTTTCTTCAGTGCTGCTGCACGCGCCTTGTTCACATAATCCTTGCTCTGAAATGAGTAGGTGAAGTTGGTGTGAACATCATAGGTTCCCTGCGTCAATGCATAGGTATCTTCTGTCATAACCAGTTCTTCATCAGTTGGGATGACCAGGATCTTGACAGGTGAGTCATCAGTAGAGATTACAAGTTCAGCATTTCTGCACTGTGCTTTTGCATTCTTAGCAAGATCAAGTTTGATTCCGATGTTCTCAAGACCACTCAGAGCCCCTTCTCTGATGTGAGGAGACATCTCACCGACACCAGCGGTGAGGATGACCGCATCTACACGACCAAGTGCTGCTGAATATGCTCCGATATATTTCTTCAACCGGTAACACTCCATCTTGATAGCCAGGGCACTACGCATATCACCGTTTTCTGCAGCTTTCTTTATATCACGGCGGTCACTATACTTGCCGCTGATTGCCAATACACCACTCTTATGGTTGAGTTCTGAATCAATCTCTGATGCACTCATACCGGTAGCATTCATGATATAGGGGAGAATAGCTGGATCAATATCTCCGGAACGAGTTCCCATGATCAATCCTTCAAGAGGGGTTAGCCCCATTGATGTGTCCAAACATACACCGTTCTTAACGGCACAAATAGATGCACCATTACCGATATGAGCGATAATGACGTTCGTGTCTTTCGGGTCTTTGTTCAGGAGGACTGATGCTCTCTTTGCTGTATAGACATAACTGGTTCCATGAAATCCGTATCTACGAACATTATTATCGGTATACCACTTATAAGGGACTGCATAAAGAAACACTTCTTCCGGCATAGTCTGATGCCATGCGGTGTCCATGACGGCACAATGAGGTACTTCTGGAAGAATACGTCTAGCAGCCTTGATACCCATGATGTTTGCCGGCATATGAAGAGGTGCTAAAGGGATAAGGCTTTCGAATTCTTTGAGGACCCCGTCATCGATGATGACAGATTTCTTGAATAGCTC
>CAYYPJ010000353.1:0-1758 GCA_964473495.1 uncultured Spirochaetales bacterium | reverse complement strand
GTATAATGTGATTCTCGATGATAAAATGGTATCTTTCACTATACCTCTTTTCACACTCTTTCATACAGTGAAGCTCTTTATGAGAAAAATCATTGGATTTGATTATTTTGAAACAGTGTTTGCAGATAAGCTGATGATAATTGTGGGCTGACTCATCCTGTCCCACATAGGCAAAACGTGTTCGTCCATCACCGACATTCGCCTTGCTGATCATATCGTGCTTTTCAAGAAGGTTTAGTGTCCTATAGATAGTGGTAAGACTAATGCTCGGGTTCTTAGGATATAAAGCCATGAAGATATCGTCAGCAGTAAGATAGGTTAAAGACTCCTCCAGATACTTTAGGATCATCCTGCGGGGCAGAGTCATTCTGAAGTGACCATGCTGTAGAAGTGAATATGCAGATTTCGGCTGATGTTCTTTTGATCCCATAACTTCACCTTTTTACACGTACAATAAGATATACAAACTCATAAACTGCTCATACTCTATCACCATTCGCAGAGATGTTATACGCCAGAGTATGCCATCTCGAGCCAGAAAGGTCAACCTTCGTGGATTCTCAGCGACTGCCTCGTTTAGTATTTTATTTTCTTTCAGTATATTACTCTAAGAATCCCTTACCATATACTATCGTTTCCCCGGCTTGCGTCCCCATAGCTTCGGTCTCCATACAAGACACCGCACTGCCATCATGGGAATATATAAGAGTTACACTAATCAAGAAACAGCGATCTTTCGTATGTATGATTGCATCACCACTCCATTCTTTTTCGGCAGATCTCATTCTGTAAGCATGTATGCCTCCTGTAAAGAGAAAAGGACTTTCTTTCTGACATGAACCCCTGTTATCGTTTCATAGAATTTCTCAGCATATCAGCCTATGAATATTGATCCCTTGTTATGCTTTATCATTGCAGAATCTCCTCTTATTCGTTAGAATAGCTGAAAAAGAGGCTGTATTCAGCGCTATATGAAGATATTGCTGTTATTGGTAGACGATCATGGTATTGTCTAGTAAACCGTTAAACCTATATCCATAGGGACATGCATTTCGTAAAAGTATATTGGATTCATAGGTAAAGAGGTAGCAGATTATGAACAACGAACTCATTGAATTGGCTCTTGCTGAAGATCTCTCACAGCTTGGCGATGTAACATCACAAGCTATCTTTTCCGATGAAGAAGATACCTTTTATCTCTATGCAAAAGATAGGGGGGTATTATGCGGCACGAACATAGGAAAAGAAGTGTTTACTCAAGTAGACCCTTCAGTTTCCGTACAATTCAACTTCTCTGACGGGGAGAGTATTTCTTATGGAGACTGTATTGCAGTCATCCATGGTAAAGTACTCTCAATCTTAACAGCAGAACGGACAGCAATCAATTTTCTGTCAAATTTAAGCGGCATAGCGACAAAAGCAAAGCTGTATGTCAACCAAGTAGTGAAAAGCGGTACCAAAGATGGTCATACATCACTTCATCGGCAAACAGTTATCCTTGATACACGAAAAACCATTCCCGGGTACAGAGAACTTGCCAAATACGCAGTCACTTGCGGTGGTGCACAAAATCATCGTCAAGGCTTATACGACTTGGTGATGATCAAAGATAACCACATTGATGCTGCCGGAAGTATCACCACTGCAGTGACAAAGGTTCGCAGGAAATGGGGAAATCGTTTTGCTATAGAGGTTGAGACCCGTACACTAAAGGAAATACATGAAGCTTTAGCCTGTAAAGTCGATCGTATCATGCTT
>CAYYPJ010000352.1:0-1760 GCA_964473495.1 uncultured Spirochaetales bacterium | reverse complement strand
TAAAATTTGAACTGAATCAAAGGGTGTTACCACCCGTATGCAGATTCGGATTTTTTCTTTTCTCGCTATCTCACCTAAGAATCAGAGACTACAAGTGAAGGAGCTTCCTCCACAGCATCCCCAGCAAGTTCTGTCTCAGGTTTTAAATTCTTCTTAGAGGATGATCTAAACTCTATATGCTCTGCCACGATCACGAACCGCTCTCTTGATGCACCCTCTGCACTCTCCCAACGTTCTTGTTTCAATCGCCCTACAGCACGAATCCAGCTTCCTTTATGAAGATATCGTTCGCATATGTTTGCAGTACTTCCCCAAGATTCCATACGGATGAACAGGACCTCTTTACACTGTTCGTCACCCCGTTTATAGTATCTGTTCGAAGCTAACTGCATATTACATACCTGTGTACCATTCGGTATCAAGCTGCTCTCAGGATCTCTGGTAAGATTCCCCTCAAGAATGATCGAGTTCAGATTGTTCATTACCCTCTCCTATGGTTAATATTGTAAGTTCCGGATCTCACACTAGTTGTAAACTACAAGAATCCCCTGATGCTTCAATATGTCAAGAAGAAAGGATCTTGTCGTGAATAAAAGTCCTGAAGAACACTGAGCATTGGGACCCATATATCAGTAGTATTACCGCATGATGAAGCCCCACTTTGCTGTACGAATCACCGGGTGAAAGTTTTTTATTATCTGGCTGGATTATGCATGTCCATTAGGACATACTGAAGCAGCAGACACGGTTGGTACGGTTTGCCATGGTGGGGGTGGTGGATGTACTGGTATGAGTCGTATCATCTTAGCTATATATAATACCGTTCTCTTGGACTCGTATTCTGAATTCTGCACAAATTTTTACTAGTAACAAGGATTATATGTAATAAATATTTGTAGTACAATGATTTGGGGATTACATCAGCTCCGGGAAGAAAACTGAAAATTGAACTGGCTCAGCGTAAAGGGTATAAAGTGAAGTTCTTTAGTAGCGAGTGTGCTCCTATTGATAGAACCAATCGAAAATTGGTGCCCTGAAGTTAACTACACGAGAGGCTATCAGTATGATTCAGGCAAGGGATCGAACTCCGGTTGTCTTTGGGCCCGGGGCCAATTTTTTTGTTGAGGAATTTTTCGTGCCTTTGATAGATTGGCACTAGTATGATAAATCAGATAGCATCAAATAGTATAAGTAATTGGCTAAGAGCTTCTTGATCAGTATCCAAATACGTAAAACCATGTGTTTGATATAGGTCAATTAATCTTTTATTATTATCGACTTCTATTAAGATTGAAGAGCCCCAAACTTTGGTTTGCACTTCTGCTAATATTGAGTAAATTTCACTTAAGATATCTGCCAACTTAGATCTTTGCTAGTGAATAAATCATTTCTCCCAATTTGACCAATAAGATATACATTATAGTATTCTATATCAAATGCTATAGATGAAACACTTCTACCTGAATTGATTTTTCTTCTTATCGACCCTTTTAAGCTTTTCTTTTATGCAAAAAGAGTTTTCAACGCTAAAGAAAAATACCCCAATATCTCATTTGTCTCATTCAAAATGAGATAGGCCCTAGAGCGATTCTTTTTTTCAAAAGAGATACACTTATCAGTTGTTGTTAGAAAGTTTTGAACATCCTGATTCTTGGAACAAGAGAAGTTACTAAGAAACGATAACAATCTGTCTTCAGCAGTTTTCTTGATTTTTTTGAATGCGCTATTCTTGATACATATTGAGAAAGACTCACTTCTGA
>CAYYPJ010000351.1:332-1770 GCA_964473495.1 uncultured Spirochaetales bacterium | reverse complement strand
AGAGGTTTATTCTATTGACTATCGTAACTTAGCTGTCGTTCGTGCGTTTGTCGTATTAAAATATGCTGAAAATGGCAAGTAAAACTCCAATAATGCCTTCACCACCTAAGAATCCCGAAGCGATGATACTTCCTGATTCGGTAAAACGATTAGCACGCTTGTTGTTGAATCTGTCTATGCAGAAGCGTATTATACCACCGGTAAATACGATTGTTGAGATACTAGTAGGAAGATAAACGCCTAATCCCAGTGTTGTTGTCGGAAGTTTTACCAGATAGAGGATACTTCCAATGATACACCCTATGACAAATGCAGGGATGTCTGAGAGTCCTTCGATCATCTGTGAAACCGCCACAGCCTGCGGGGCGGGAAGTTCTGCAGTGCCAAAGTTCCCAAATGCCCGTTTCATGATGACTAATACCAGGACTGCAACGACAGCGCCAAGGATACTTCCGACCGTCTCCGCCATCAACTGGGCTTTCGGATTCGTCCCAAGTTCTTTACCTGCTTTGAAATCGTTCATTACATCTCCGGTAAGACCACATGCGACTGCAGCTAAAGCGGCAATCATAAATGCATTAATGTGTGATGGTCTTTGAACAAGTGAGATTGCAAGAATGACCAGGATACCAAAGATCTCCATGGGATTGATTGCGGTCTGTCCTGTCAGCATAGCGGCCATTGAGGTGGTGATCCAGATCAAAGCGATCGCGAGAATGATCTGCAGCAGAGTGATATCAGTCAGGACATAAACACCTGATACGATGACAAGAAGGGGTACTATGATGATACGCAGCTGTTTTACTCGTATTGTAGTATGTTTGCCTCTGCCATGTCGTATCATAGAGTAGATCCCCTTCAAGAGGATACCGATACCGGTACCGACCATGATCCCTATACCCAGATTCTGTCGAAACATATCTGCTGTAGCAACATCGGGGAATAGTCCCAGAGAAGTCCCGAGAGGGATGATGAGAGAATATCCTATAATAGCTCCAAGGATCCAAACACCTGTGTAGAGCGGTCCAATGATAAATCCAATACCGGCAGCCATTGGTGAGAGCCACATAGATATATCTGAGCCGTATTTACCTGGCATCTTCCACGTGATGGCGGCAGGTAGAGCTTGTAGTCCGTCTCGTATATAGGTGAATATTGCACTGATCCCCATTGACGAAAAAAGAAGTTTAGCCTGATTTCCTCCAGCGTCACCCACCTTGAGAGTTTTGTATGCAGCTACCCCCATAGGATAGGGAAGTGGCTCCTCTTCTAGATATTTCTTTCGATGGTAATTTGTGAATAATACCCCAAGGACCGCACCTGATACCGTAATGGTGATCATCGGTATCAACTGGACTGGTTCACCGGGATTCATGATCCAGATCCCCGGCATGGTGAAAGCCAAACCCCCGGCAACCATAGCTCCTGAGCTCATGAT
>CAYYPJ010000351.1:0-322 GCA_964473495.1 uncultured Spirochaetales bacterium | reverse complement strand
GGTCACATTTATCTCTTGAAGCGTCGAGTCTTTCCATATTTTCAGGATCGTCATACTTAATACAGCGACAAAGAGTGTCGGCCAGGGAAGGACTCCCATACGCAAAGTCACATACATGGAACTTGTGGTAATGATCACAGAACCTGATAGCCCGATAATAAGGCCTCTCAAGGTCAAATCCGTGATGATTGTCCGAGGTCTCTTGTGTTCTTTCATAATTAGGAATATAGCATGAATCATAAACCTATGTTAATCCTCAACCAACTCCGTCAATATGAAAGTCACGTACATACAAGAATCATAATTAGTCATTATTTATGGT
>CAYYPJ010000350.1:0-1787 GCA_964473495.1 uncultured Spirochaetales bacterium | reverse complement strand
ATATTACTCATGATCAATCGGAAGCGATGGTCATGAGCGATAAAGTGGCGGTTATGAATGCCGGTAGGTTTGAACAAGTTGGCACACCTCAGGAGCTTTATCACGATCCTCACAGCTCTTTCGTGGCACAGTTTGTTGGAAACAACAACAAGATGTCCGTTCATATGCATAAGGATGAACATGGTAGATTCTTAGCTCGTTATGTAGATGGGAAGGATTATCTCATTGATGGAGTATACGATCTTGGAGCGGGAGATGAGTTTGATTTATTCATTAGACCAGAGGCTGTGATAATCAATCCTGATCGAAAGATCACTGATATGAACATCATCGATTGTGATGTAAAAGCAATCCTCTTTGATGGCGGGAATAGTCGACTATTAGTTATACCAAAGAATACGCAAGATGAGATGATTGTAGCACTGCCGCAGAATAGACAGTTTGATGCTATCAAGAGTGGGGATAAAATAAAGATCGGCTGGGCTCCTTCTACAACAGTTTGCTTCAAAAAGATGGAGTTGAATATATATGATGATACATAAATCGAAAAAATCAAGAAAAATACGCTGGAGTTTCTTAGTATTCTTTATCCCTGTCTTTTTGTGGCTGTTTCTTTTGATAGTGCTGCCTCAACTTGATTTGCTGCGTATGTCATTCCTGGGTACTGATTACTATGGAAAATCAGGGTTCACACTAGATAACTACGCTGCTTTTTTTACCGAACCAATCTATTGGCTCACATTTGTACGTACTGCAGGCTATTCAATTCTAGTTACCTTTATTGTGTTGCTTATTGCTCTTCCTGTAGCATTCTACATCACTAAAGTGGTGAATCTGAAGCTCTCTAGATTTTTACTGGTTTTTATCTTAGTACCTTTTTGGGTCAGTGAGTTGATTAGGGTTTACGGCTGGATGATTCTCTTGAGGGAGAGTGGTGTAATAAACCATATTCTCGTATCTATTGGGATTTTAAATAAACCCGTTGAGATGCTTTATCACGATTCGACTATGATAATAGGACTTGTCTACACCTCTATGGTCTTTATGATTGTCCCTCTTTTAGGAGTTATGGATAGTCTAGACAACTCACTCATCGAGGCTGCCTATGATCTAGGTGCTAAGAAAACCACTATTTGGCGGACCATAATAATCCCATATTGCATGCCCGGCATTATGTCAGGGAGCATTATTGTATTTATGTTAGTACTAGGCAGCTACCTGACACCAAATCTACTGGGTGGGAAAAACTCTATCTGGTTTACCGAACAGATATACAATCAGATGATCATCTACTTTAATTGGAATCAGGGAGCGGCTTTTGGTTTTCTTTTGTTAGTCTTATCTTCGTCGATAATCTGGTTGGCACTGAAGATATTCAAGCAAGATTGGAGGACTGTGATAAAATGATACGTACACTTACAAGATCAAAGGCTTATACGAGAAGTTTCAATCTGTTTATCATCTTATATTTCTTGTTTTTGTTTGCTCCTCTGGTTGTAACCATGGTATTGGCTTTTAATGATTCGATGTTTCCTTCACTGCCATGGAAGGGGTTTACCTTAGACTGGTTCTTTTCCGATGGTCCAGAGAAGATTGGTATCTTTCATGATGCAAATAACCTGCGAAGTATTGGTAATTCTATACGTGTTGCCGTTGCTGTTTCGTTTTTCTCAACTCTTTTCGGGACTTCGGCCGCTTTCCTTTTTGAGCAGGAAGACTTTCGTTTTAAGAATATACTCTATTTTCTCATGATCGCTCCGCTTATTATCCCCGGTGTGATATTAGGG
>CAYYPJ010000349.1:0-1795 GCA_964473495.1 uncultured Spirochaetales bacterium | reverse complement strand
ATGAGATTAACTTTGCGGATCATCAAAAGACCGATCCTTCTGCACCACTTGAAGGATTCAGCCATACACTTGGGTCATGGATAGAGACCGTAAAAGAGAATATGCTCATAAAGAACCATTCAAACAAAGTCTGGATCCAACCGGAAATGGAAGAGTATATCTGTCGGTCGAAGAAGTGCCTTTTTATTCCGGGAAAACCGCAGTTCCTAAAAACTGACTTGATAAGCTGGGTGAAACCTCTCATAGGAATGAGAAGGATTGAACTGTTGTGTTTTGATGATCCTCTGTACCGCAGTGTAACAAAGCAGTTTGCTGCGGAAGCCTTGAAAGAGCTGAGAATCGATTCGATAGAGCTTCTCAGTTTCAGCCAAAAGAACATGGGAATAGAGAGATTTCAGGAATATTCCAAGGATGGGGGACTGATCCTGACTACCGGTATCTGGCCATTCCTTGCCCTGTTCAAAGATATCTCATCTCTTGCTTTCTCCATTGATAATTCTGAATGGTGTTCTAATGCTCTTTTTGATTATTCATTTGATGCTTCAAAGAAATATAATCCAATCGTAGAGACAGATAATTATAACAATATTCTAACCAAGACAGTCTCTGCGACAGGAATCTCGATCGCTGCTTTCCAGACAAACTCTTTTCGTGAGTCTACTGACTTTTCGGGTGTTCAATATAGTTCTGCAACTATTTTTGACCATGTTACAGGGAACAGAGCCTTGACGTTCCCTGAAAGAATAGAAAAGAACAGAGAGTGGCTTTCCACCCATGAGCGCCTTGCCGAAATAGAACATATCTTCTCCTTCTTCAAGCTCATTGAAGGGAAATCTGTAAAATGTGATAAAGAAGATACAGAAGCTGTCTTTATCTCCTCTGTCATACTTGAAGAGAGAGAGTGTGTCGTTAAACCGCTGCTATTTGATGCTATGATTGATATCAATGACCTCAATATCTCTGGTGCCGGCTTCCTTTCCAGCTTCAATTATTACTATACTTCCAACCTTGTAAAACTCTATAACAGACAAGTCCCATCGAACCAGCAATTGAATATTGAGAACTTCTTTATTGATTATCTTGGATTCTTTACCGATACCAGCTGCTTCGAATCCCTGCCGCTTTACCATAAGGCATACATCGGATGCACGGCAGATGGTTCGCTTTTTTCAGGTCACTACACCGTAAACAGCATAGATATCACAATTGACGGCAGAATTCTTCATTTTGACGATACCACGATAAACCCTGATGATCCAAACAGCCGCTATGGATTATATCTTCCAAGTTATGGTAAAGAGACAGTCGGAGCTGGAAGATTCTGTCTAGTCATCATACAAGATCAGATCATTTTCAAAGAAAATGGTCCCTGCAGGATTCCCCCGGCAGGTGCTGTTATAGTATTGGGAGAAGTAACACCGATATCCTCAAAGACACTAGGCATCTCAGTTGAATTCTCAGATCTTCCGGTAGAGAAGGAATATCTCAAATGGATGGTCGGAGGCTTCAATCTTCTTGTTGAAGATGGTGTGAATTGTTATGAGACGCCTGATAAGAGTATAGAATCACTCAGGAAAGAAGGGTGGTTATCATCACAATCAAAACAGACGCAGGAAACCGAACTTAATCCGATGAAAAGACAGCCTAGATGTGTATTCGGCAAGACTTCGCACAATAGATTGATTCTGGCTGTATTCTCAGGGCGTACCGATTTGTCTTGCGGTGTTAGGTTCTCAGAAAGTATTATGTATACAATGTCCTTTTTGCATGATGGTGAGAAACTGGATTTCTTAAT
>CAYYPJ010000348.1:0-1796 GCA_964473495.1 uncultured Spirochaetales bacterium | reverse complement strand
ATCGCTTAAGTTTCTTACCTGTTCAAGCGGTTTCATCATACGATAGAGGCTTAAGTGTGAACTTCCCATCCAGTTTCCCCCTCAAACCTTGAAATACAACATACCAAGTAAATAAAGCTCAGCGATGTAAAGATTTATGAGCTTTTTTATTGTCAGAATCCTCCAATCATGTTATTATATATTTAGTGGAAACGTTCCACTAAATACAGGAGGCAGGATGTACTACAATTTCAGGGTTAGAATTCCCGATGCCCCAGGCAAGATAGTCCGGAAAAAGAAGGGGAATTCGGTGTATATTGAGTTCGAATATGACCACACCTATGATTCAGTGAGGAAGTTCAACATTCCCAGGCGTGCCATCATCGGCAAGGCCTGCTCTGATAACGACAAGATGATGGACCCGAACGAAAACTACTTCAAGTTCTTTCCCGATGCAGTGATTCCGGAAGAAAGGAATCTTGCTTACAGGAGCTGCTGCCTTAGGATTGGCGCCTACATGGTCATTAGCAAGGTTCTGGAGGAATATGGCCTTGCCAGTATGCTCAAAGCGCTGATCGGCGAAGACACAGGTCTTTTCATAGACCTCTGCGCGTACTCCATAGTAACAGAAGACAACGCAGGCCAGTACTACCCCAGCTTTGCATTCTGCCATCCGCTCTTCACTGATGAGATGAGGATATACAGCGATTCGAAGATCTCCAGGTTCCTTTCCTCCATAACGATTGAGCAAAGCGTTGGTTTTTTGAACAAATGGAACGAGGGCAGGGACCATAGGCAGAGGGTGTACATCTCTTATGATTCCACCAACAAGAACTGCCAGGCCGGCGATATCGAGATAGTGGAATTCGGACACGCAAAGGTTGACATAGGGCTGCCTGTACTCAATCTGTCCATAGCATTTGACCGAACAAACAGAGTACCGCTTTTCTATGAGGACTACCCCGGTTCGATAGCGGATGTCTCGCAGTTCCAGTTCATGGTGGACAAGGCTCACAGCTACGGCTACAGAAGCATCGGCTTTATCCTTGACCGTGGATACTTCAGCAAAGACAACATCCGCTACATGGACAGGTATCACTATGACTTCATCATGATGGTGAAGGGTATGGGAGCTCTTGTCTCCAATCTCATTTTGCGCAGGAAGCATACATTCGAGAACGACCGGGCATATTCAATCAGGGCATACAAGGTTTATGGGATTACTGTAAGGCAAAAGCTTTATGCAGACGATGAAAGGAACCGCTACATCCATCTCTTCCACAATCCGGGGCGCGAAGCCGCCGAGCGGGAGAAGCTGGAAAAGAAGATAGAGGCATATTCAAAGTTCTTCAAAAAGCACGAGAACCAATGTATCAGCTTCGGTAACGGATACAGCCATTACTTCGAGATCTTCCAAGACAAGGACGGGAAGTTCCTGTTCGCGAAGGAGAAGAAGGAAGTGATTGAGAGGGAACTCAACCTTTGCGGCTATTTCGCCATAGTCACATCCGCCAAGATGACTGCAGAGACGGCTCTTGTGATCTACAAGAGCCGCGACAGCTCGGAGAAGCTGTTCAGCGGGGAAAAGACCTTCCTCGGAGGAAAGAGCTTGAGGGTCCACTCAAGCGAGTCAGCATCGGCAAAGACCTTCATCGAATTTGTCGCACTCATCATCAGAAACAGAATTTACACGCTTCTCAAGGACGAGATGCTCAAGCATGAGAAGAAGTCGAACTTCATGACTGTCCCTATGGCGCTGAAAGAGATGGAGAAAATCGAGATGGTCAGGCGCACAGATGGGGTCTACCGCCTTGACC
>CAYYPJ010000347.1:0-1797 GCA_964473495.1 uncultured Spirochaetales bacterium | reverse complement strand
ATGTGAACTTCCTGAAAAATTAACTCTCGAGACCCCTTTTAGGTCTCATCTTCGCTATCTCCACTTATAAAAGCAAGAATTTCATCAAGGCATTTGTCGCTGTTCATGAATGCATCCAGCAATTCCTTGCCTTCCATTTCTTGCTTCTTTTTCATCAAAATCTTGAGCTCATCAAGCGTAGCATCATACTTCATCTTGGCTTTTGCTACCACTTCTTTTTGCTTCTCTATTTTTTCTTCAATCGATATATTTCGTCTGGCCATCCTTTTCCCACCTTCTGATTCAGTCTATCATTTGCAGTTTCTGATTGAGGCCAATCGCTTGTTCCCGGATATTCCGTTCAGTCATTCCAAAGGCCTGTAGGATTCTCTTCTGAGTAGCCGTTACTGCATGGTCCAGACGATAATTCCCATCCGATTGTCGAATCATCTCTATCTTTTCAAGTTCTTTAAGCGCCGCCGGCACAGTCATGAAATGCTCTTTCTTATGATTCTTGTGCACCTCTTCTTTCAGATTTGTGTAGAACTTGCTTCGTATGATCAATGCCACGAATTCCATGAAAATCTTACTGCTTACTGATTCGTTCCCATGCACTCGGAAACTTCGGTTTCCAAGATATGATTTGTCACCTCTGAACAGTTTTTCTGATCCATCACGGCTCTTATATAGATCCAGCGCTTCTTCTGCAGTCATCTTCTCTGACGTGATGATGATGAAATATCCGCACAAATCCATTTCATTCTTAATGCTGTCCTGCCGTTCCATCGCAAACATAAAGGTCTTTTCTTCCCCTTCCGTATGATAAATTGGTTCAAAATAGTGACTGATTGCTTTTGGACACTCATACCCCATTGTTCCTTCCTGATCCTTCAAAAAGTCTGACAGGTGGTCAATCTTCTCGTTTAGATGTTCCTTTTCTGCAGTGTGCTTGCGATCGTTATAATATATATGAAAGTATCTGTCCTTTTCATCCGCCGGAAACAGTCGCCCCTTCACTGTGGTTCCGCTTACCTTGTAGTCACGTATCCTCTGGCTCCTACCGCTTTCGAATGTTCCTTTCTGCTCCATTATCAGCCTGGCTGCAAACTTCTTCATACCTTTCATCATGATGACAAATTCATAACCACATTTGTCCATATACCGTATAGTCTCTTTGGCAAAGTAGCCTCTATCCAATATAAATCCAACATGCCGATACCCGTATCCTGCTGTCTTTTCAAGCATGTACTGCAGCTGAGATACATCAACAATACTTCCTGGATACATTTCATAAAACAGCGGTTCCCTATTGTTCCTATCGTAGGCAATGGCATAATTCAACACCGGCTTGTGCTTGTCATCCTTTGCATGGCCTATCTCAGCAAATTCAATGTCTCCAGCCTGGCAGTTCTTATTGGTTGAATCATAAGATAGGTAAATTTTCTCCCTATGGTCTCTTTGCTCATTCCATTCATTCAGAAATTCAACACTCTGACCCTTAGCAAGTCCACCAATGAATTCCGAGACCTTCGAGTCACTGTACATCCGCATCTTTTCCGTAAACAGTGGGTGATTAAAGGCATAATCCGGATAGTACTGCCCTGCATTGTTCTCTGCTATGATAGAGTAAGTCGCAAGGTCCAAAAAGAGCCCGCTGTCTTTCCCAATCAGTCTACCCATTATCTCATCCAGATGGTACTCGGCAATAATTCTCCTAAGGACCATATATGCACCGACTCTTAAACAGGCACTTCGATGTGTCGCAGTTTTTTTATCCGGCAGTTCTGCATCAGGACAATAAATCAGGTATTTATCATT
>CAYYPJ010000346.1:0-1803 GCA_964473495.1 uncultured Spirochaetales bacterium | reverse complement strand
TAGTACTAAGAGGAACACTATGGCACGACCTAGACGAGCTGATGGAAAGACTAAGATTCAACTATTTATCACCAACGGATATCGCTATGCAATCTCTCAGGACTCTATCCGGAACCCTGAGACAGGCAAATATTCCCATCCTAAGATCATCTACGGCAAAGTGACCGAGGATGAAAGATTTATCCCGAATCAAAGGTTCCTGGAAATGAGTACAGAAGAGAGAAAACGTCTGGCATTCCCTTCTAGATGGAACCTTGCTGCTATCGATACTGCCCCACTTCCTCCTGCCAAGAACCGTGGTCGCCCTTCCTATACAGGGGAATCCCGAAGTCTACTCTATGGCTCGACACTGTTCTTTGAGAAGGTCGCTGATGCATGCGGTCTCAGGAAAGATCTGACAGTCATATTAGGCAAGAGTGGTATCGTCGATGACCTTCTCTCCCTGGCATACTTTGACTTGCTCCACCACGATTGCTACAACCATTTCGAATCGAGGCAAAAGGTTGAGTGGTATCCTACCACAAAGACCCTGAACCCATCGAAGATCACGCGTATGACACAGTCACTTACCGAACAGAATAAACAGGACCTCTTTGCCTGCAGAAAGGCTCGCATCAGCGAGGACTCCTGGATTGCCATTGACTCCACGAGCTTCTCTGTCTATGGTTTTAGCCTTGCAGACTGCCACTATGGCAAAAACAAGGAGCATGACCCGCTGCCTCAGGTGAACCTGCTAGTATTGTATGACGTGAAGAGTGGTATGCCCGTCTATTTCCGGACATTGCCCGGGAATATCCCTGATGCAAGAACCCTAGATGCCACCTTTAAGGAGTTTGGTTTCAAGGGGTTCAAGAGTATCCACTATTTGCTCGACAGAGGGTACATTACCTTTGAGGTGCTCGAGTCTTTAGTGAAAAACAAGGTTGGCTTCATCATGATGGCCAAGACCAGCGATAAGAAGATCAAGGCTGTCATAGATTCCCTAGATGTCGATGAGTTTTGTGTAACAGCTAACTATATAGGAAAGCACCAACTGTATGGTATGGATTGTGAATATCCCTTTGCGGTTCATGTGAAGAAAGAGCTAAGGGGACTCACCCCCTTGCGCCTCTGTCTTTTCTTTGACCCTGAGCTTCAGGGGGCCAAAAAGAAGGAGATTGCAGATTTTATGTATCGACATAGCGAGAGCCTGCAATCACACATCGACGACAGGATACCTCTGACTGATGAGTCGATAGAGGAGATTTCCAAGTATTTTACCCTGACGGTGGATGATGACACCCGTATACTCCGGTCGTTTGCAGAGAGGAGTGAGGTGGTGAGGCAAAAGTATGTCCGCTCGGGCTTCTTTGGCTGTATGTGTAATAATATGGACAAGGATGAGTACCCCCTTACCTATATACTGGACAAGTACCGCATGAGGGATGAGCAAGAGAAGGCCTTCATGTTCATCAAGAATACCCAGAACGGCAGACGTCTTAGGACCAGCACCGAGCTCTCTACGAGTGGGAGGATGTTCATCCAGTTCCTCGCCCTTATCCTGAACTCCCATATCCATCATATCTATAGAAACAGTCCAACGTTGGAGAAGATGTTCCCCACACGCCGTCACCTGTACGATGAGCTCATGAGCATCCGCAGGATAGAGCACCCTAAAAAGGCCAAGATCATCACTCCGTTTGTAGGTAAGCAGATTGACATATTCGATGCATTCGACTTCGAGATTCCAAAGGGTTGCCGTCCTATTTCAAGGAAGAAGAAAGCTAAGAAAAAGAGTGCGAAAGTCGATTCTAAAAAATAGTA
>CAYYPJ010000345.1:0-1823 GCA_964473495.1 uncultured Spirochaetales bacterium | reverse complement strand
TGGTTCAGATTATCCTTGATTCTACCCCTGCCAACTGAAACGTACTCACTGCTTCTTTCAACAAACCCGATCCATTCCCTCCTCCAGACAACTGAAAAGGCTACCCCCAACGGGGATAGCCTTTTCATATGGTAACGTATGACAACTTACTTGAGCAGTTTCATATCCTTTTCCATACCACGCTTGGCCCACATGATCGGAGAAGCAAACCAGTTCCTATCAGTTTTCGGAGTAAGATCCCCAAGCATCTTGTCCCCCATCATAAATCCTTTCAGAAGGTTCACTGAGTACGCTGACTTGACTCGTGATCGTATTTCAGCGGCGGATGTAACCCCAAGACCCTTGGAGAAATAGCCACCTCCATCATGAGCTCGGTAGGTATTCATCACAACCGTGTAGGTCTTGTTTGTATCAAACTTAAGCCCATCAGCTGTCGTAGTGATCTTGACTTTCTGCCCAACTGGTTTTCTCACATCTACAATATAGTTGATCCCGGCAGCACTGTCCCAGTTGTAGTAATCATCTCCGCCAAGAAGATTATCATTGATCGAATTCATCCTCTTGAACCAATGAGCATATGCATATTCAAGATACGCGTCAATTTCTTCACCGGTCATCTCACCAGTGTACAATAATGGTTGATCACCATCGACACCAAACATATCTATCGCATAGAGTATATCCCTTACATAGATAGGTCCTTTCAAGAGCTTGTAATTTGTGATCACCGGAGCTGCAAAAGAGATATCAGCACCAGTCATCTTCAGCTGAGCTGTATGGATCAAATCTACAAATGTTGAATCACCAAACAATGCATCGGTTGTGTCAACTGTTTCGGTGAGTGTCCCGACTTTTGTCATGACTGCAGCCTTAAGGTCATCAAGGGCATAGCCAAATGTATCCATTGCAATCCTGCTTACTGGAGAGGATGCCATTGCTCGAGTTCTGCCAGCCACATTTACCACGGCATATTTCTCTGCTGCTTTGTCCCATGCCAATCTGACATCTGCAATACCTACAGATGCTGCATTACCTTTAGCACCAATAACAAAGATGTCCTTGCCGTCAGGATTTTGTGTCATTATGCTCTTTTCTCCAGAAAAGATCACATCAAACCCTCTTACCTGCTGAGCAACTTCAACACCAGCATCTGTTCCTTCAGTCTGGAATAATCCCACAATAATGTCAGGATTCTCTTTGAGTTCTATGATTGGCAGCCACTTCTTCGCAGCACTTACTATATCTTCAATCACGATACCTTCAGGATTCTTGATCCCGGGCGATACCAGACCCAACACAGCGATCTTCGCACCGCCTCTTTCTATTACCGTATATGGCTTTGTGTAGGGCTTTCCGGTCTTGGCACTTACCACATTCGCAGCCATCCATGGAAAGTTCATCTCCTTCCCGACTTTCAAGAACACATCCGGACCAACCAAGGCATCAGACAGGCCGGGAACTCCTGCATCATAGGCCATGGCATTCATGACTGATGCTACGATGTTCTCTGAATCGCTCTTGACCTTCCTGTAATAATCTACAATCGGATCACCCTGCAGTACATTTCCCCCGTCCAACAGCACAACGGACTGATCCTTATTCGCTCGTTCATCAGCAACATAGGAATAGATCTGGGCAAGGGATGTATCCGTAGAAACTCCCTTGACTGCATCATAAGGAACCAACCTACCGTTGACATCACTCGTCATGATCAACTTAACGTTGATATAAGGTGCGACAGCCTCTTTGATGACTTCAGGTGCGACAGCCTCTTTGACAACAGGTGGTAATTCAGCTTTCGCCTTAGCTTTCGCCTCTGCCCT
>CAYYPJ010000344.1:0-1836 GCA_964473495.1 uncultured Spirochaetales bacterium | reverse complement strand
TTATAGTCATGGATACACTGTATCAGGCAAATGATGATTACGGAATAGGATGAGGGGTAAAATTCGTAAAATGGCTGTATAATCCAATCCAATAGCAGTATACCGGGTTCTTAGAGATGCTCTAAAGCATTCATTGATGACAGGAGAGAATATCTGGACATCAGGTACAACCTGACTGCCGTCATGAAGCTGTTTATCGACGAGCGATTCTCAGCGTCGGGTTCAAAGCACAGTACTTTGCTCCAACCGGGGCAGATACTTTGAGGACATGGACTTTGATCTCAATGCCGTGTACCGTTCGCTGAGCATCCTCAATATGTATCGGGGGAAGCTCATTTTTAAAGAAAGCAAATGTGGCAAAGATCGATCGCAGCCATCTTCTTACGCTGTACTACGACAAAGTCCTGTGGAAATTGAGGGATTGTCTTGGTATTGATATATCCACACGAAAGCAGCTATAAGGAGCATGATAGGTAAAGAAGTGGTTTTAACTCAGCACAACTATTTTCTAAAGCGACTTCAATGTCTTTTGTTGTATATCAGATAATTAAAGTCGTTTCTTTTTTTGTTTCAGCGAAAACTCAGGAGACCACTTTCCCTATGAGCTGTCTCTTGTAGGAGAAGACCGTAAAAAGCAAAATAGTTTTGCCCAACATATGGTAGATCTCAAGATGCGTGTATATTTATTTCTTCAAGCTATGTGTTCGTGTGAATATTACGTATAGCACTTTCTTTGTTATTAGATTTTCTTTATATTTACATAAGAACTTATATCTGATAAGTTACAATTAAGGTAAGGAAATAAAAAACTGATTATATTGTTAGTTGAATTATCATTCAAGAGTATGCAAAGAATATTTGTTCTAAGGGAGAAAAAATGGAATCAAAAATGTTTTGTTATCAATGTCAGGAAACTGCCGGGGGCAAAGGCTGTACAATTGCAGGTGTTTGCGGAAAGTCTTCAAAAACAGCTGCACTGCAGGATCTTTTGATCTATTCAACAAAAGGACTTTCTGTGATTTCAACGCGTTTACGTGAAGAAGATAAAATGATTGACAAGGTTGTAGACCACTACATATCTGTTAATCTTTTCACAACTATCACAAATGCCAATTTTGACGATGAAGTATTCGGAGCAAGAATTCTCGAAACAATTAGTATGCGAGACAAATTGCGCCGTGAGCTTTCAAATAAGGGGGGCCTTCCTGATGCAGCTTTTTTTAAAGTTCAAACAATGGAAGAGATGATTGAAAAAGCAGCTGCATCTGAGGTAGGAGTATTGGCCACCGAAAATGAAGATGTTAGAGCCTTAAGAGAACTTATTACTTACGGCTTAAAAGGTCTTGCTGCATATATGAAACATGCAAATGCTCTAGGTTTTGAAAGTCCTGCAGTTGACGTCTTTACACAGGCTGCTCTTGCAGAATTGCTGGATGATACACTCGGTTCTAAGGAATTGGTTGACCTTACTCTGGAGACTGGAAAGTTCGGAGTTCAGGCAATGGCCCTTCTAGATAAGGCAAACACTGAAACTTATGGTAATCCTGAAATGACGAAAGTAAATATTGGAGTTGGTAAAAATCCCGGGATTCTGATATCAGGCCATGATTTAAGCGATATTGAAGAACTTCTTAAACAGACTCAGGGGACAGGGATTGATATCTACACCCATGGAGAAATGCTTCCTGCTCATTATTATCCGGAATTGAAGAAATTCAATCATCTAGTTGGGAACTATGGTAATGCCTGGTGGAAACAGAAAGAAGAATTCGAAGCTTTCAATGGCCCGATTTTGATGACAACCAATTGTATTGTGCCTCCGCGTGGATCTTATAA
>CAYYPJ010000343.1:0-1843 GCA_964473495.1 uncultured Spirochaetales bacterium | reverse complement strand
CAGCTCGACAAGAGAGAACTCAGAAAACGCGGCGGCGGTCTTTTCGGGTCCGATGAGTTTACCGGTTCCATCGGCGTCGTGACGATAAACCTGCCGAGAATAGGGTATCTGTCAGGGTCCAAGAATGAGTTCTTCCAGCGTCTTGATGATCTTATGTCGCTCGCTTCCCAGTCTCTCACGATCAAGAGGAAACTGATAAACCATCTGTTGGAGTCGGGGCTCTTCCCATATACTAGGCGATACTTGAGACATCTGGACAACCACTTCTCCACCATCGGCATAGTTGGTATGAACGAATGTGTCCTTAACTATCTGGGCAAGGATATCACGACAGATGAGGGCAAATCATTCTCGCTGGAGGTTCTCGAATATATGAGGAACAGATTGGCGGACTTCCAGGAACAGACTGGGGACCTTCATAATCTTGAAGCGACTCCGGCAGAGAGTACAAGCTATCGTCTTGCAAAGCATGATAAGGAACGATACCCAGCTATTATCACCAGCGGGACCGACGAGCCGTATTACACGAATTCCTCTCAGCTGCCGGTGGATGCGACCGAGGATATCTTCGATGCTCTGGATCATCAGGATGAGCTTCAGATCAAATATACCGGCGGTACTGTGTTCCATGGGTTTCTCGGGGAAGCTATAGATGACTGGAAAGCATGCAGAAATCTTGTGAAGACGATCGCGGAGAATTACAGGCTGCCCTACTTCACGATCTCCCCGACCTATTCGATATGTCCTATCCACGGCTATCTTGCCGGAGAACATTTCTTCTGTCCCAAATGCGAAGAGGAACAGAGGAGAAAGATAGAAAGGGAGATAAAGGAACTGGAGAGTCAAAGAGAATTGATGCTGCAGACGAATTAAGTGAACATGGAGGAGAAGATGGAAAGACTCAATGAGATCGACAGGAAGATCGCAGAATTAAAGGAATCTATCGATTCTGTGAAAGGGACTGAGACTGAAGTCTATACAAGGATCGTAGGATACTACCGTTCGGTGAAGAACTGGAATCTTGGTAAGAAGGAAGAATACAAAGTACGAAAGACGTTCACAGGGACCGGCTCCAGCTCTGAACCGACTGTCTCCGGTAGATGTTAGAAGATGGATCTGCACAGAGTAGGGCTTCAGAAGACGACACTTATCGACTATCCGGGGCTGGTAGCATCCACCGTGTTTACCGCCGGGTGCAACCTTCGCTGCCCCTTCTGTCACAACCCGGAACTGGTGACAGGACCTGATCCTGACAGTTTTGTCACTGTCGAGGAGTTCTTCAAGTTCTTGGATAGACGAAAGAGTGTTCTAGGCGGGGTCTGTATCACGGGCGGGGAACCGTTGCTCTATGATGATCTGCCGGATTTCATCGAGAGGATCCACTCGCTCGGATTGAGAGTCAAGCTTGACACTAACGGGACGCTCCCAGAGAAGCTGGAGAGAACGGCTCCTGATTATATTGCAATGGATCTAAAGACTGCTCCTGAGAAATACACTCTTCTGTATCATGGGAAAGACGGGTTTGCGGATGCAATGATCTCATCCATGGAGTTCATAAAAGCATGCGGTATAGAACATGAGTTACGGACCACATGGGCTCCGGGGATTGTGGAACTGGGGGATATTCCCCGGATGGCAGAACTGCTTAGAGGCGTCATGAAGTATTACATCACACCCTTCAGGCCCGGGGTGACTCTGGATCCCTCATACAGCAGCAAGCCCCCATGCCCCCGGGAGATACTCCAGCAGGCCCAGCAGATGTTCAAAGAACACGGGATAGACGCCGTGATAAGAAACAGCTGACGATCTCCGCTATAAGAGGTCTCAATCATAGAGATCATTT
>CAYYPJ010000342.1:0-1858 GCA_964473495.1 uncultured Spirochaetales bacterium | reverse complement strand
ACCCAATTTCCCGCGCAAAAGGTAACATGGAAGCAGGAACTGCAATCACTGAGGCCATTTCAGTTTCAGTGTGTCCAAAATTATCCTCTGTGTTTTTGTCGGTTCAGCATAGAGAGGTTTGTATGTGCCTTTGAATTGAGTCCTGCTTAAGGTGCTCATTCTGTAGAGTACCTGCTTATAGCCTGTAAGCTTTGCCAGTTTCATTCCTTCGCGGTGTTTCTTCAGATCTTCTTTGAACGTATTGAGAATTATCATGGATATAAAATTGATGAATAGTCGGCCGAAGTTCGTGGCGGGCTTATGACTTCTCTGGGTTCTGCCGTCAATTTCATGTTTCCAGTCATCGAATATAAGTTCCGCTCCGTTTCTTCCAGCATACGCTTCATACGCTCTAGCTGGATCCTGTATATAATTCGTCTGCAGGCACCAATAGCCGGAATAGTTCTTCTGAAATGCTGATTGAGCCGCTAGGTTGTCCTTTATGATCAATCCCTTCTTTTTCGATTTCCTCAGCGTGAAGAACCTCTCATAGTATGCCTCATGGGAATGTACCCTATTGCCTGACTTAAGTTCTTTTCTCCAGGTGTATACCAGTTCCATAAACGCATTTTCTGCCTTGCTGCGATTGAACGAATTGTAGTATACATGCACATAATATCGATGATGATTTCGGTTCACCACCTTGGTGATACCTTGAATCCTGGAGAGTGCTCCCTTGGCATCCATCACCTCATGTCTTGCTGCAGAACTCAGCAGCAAATCCTTACAAGCATCGATTATGTCATACTGCCACTTGACCTTCATGGGAATCGGCATAATGAACTTATCTCGTGTAGACTCAAAGAGTTCTATATTCTCTTCACTGTAGTATCCCTTGTCCATGGTAAAGCAGATGGTCCCTACTTTAAGCTTATGGAGCGTTTTAAGAAGATCCCCTACGGTACGTACATCACCTTTGGAACCACTGAATTCTCCAAACCATACCGGCAGCAGGTTCTCTTGTCTCGTCAGTATCGCCAGGTTCTTCTGGGGAAGCTTTTTATGTCCATGGGAATAACCATATTCAACAAAGGGATCACCCTGCCCATAGCTGATGACGTTTGATGAGTCAAAGCAGAAATACCCCTTTTTCGTCAAGTGTTTTCCCATCCATCCTTTAAGAAACGTATTCCGCTTATCAATAGTGATCCTCTCAAGAAGAACCGACACCCGTTGAGATGAGAGCGTTTCCAGTTTGGAGGGGCCATGACCTTCCATCCAGTCGCCGCACCATGACAGACTATCTTGCGTACAGATGGCATACGCTGCCAGTGTCAGTATCTCTTCGGCTTGCTGTTTGCCGAAAACTTCCGTAAGCTGCTTTTTCAAGCCGAGCTTTCGTATGTATTTCTCCAGTACCAGATACTCTCCCATGAAAAGGGTTTGAGATACTTCCCTTCTGAAAATATCCTGGTTCTTTTCCTGTAGCTTGTACCGATTGTTGTACTCGATCGCTGAATCCTTAGCTGCTCTTTTTCCAATGAGATGACGGATATGGCGTGTCTGACCTTTGCCGTTGTCTGCCTCAGAATCCCAGTAATATTGGTCGGAATACACATAATAACACCCTAATTCCTTGCGGAATACATTGATAATCTTTGGCTTTGAAAGCTTATGATTTGTTGTTGATACCATGTGACCAATGGTAACATTTTACTAAATTAAAGAACACCCAAAAACAGGCATTTCGAGGCCAAAAACAACTATTTTTCACTTTATTTGGTCACCATGTTACCATTTGCGCGGGAAATTGGGTTACAAGTCTTCCCGCATTCAGGACAGATACCTTCCTGCTTGTATGGCCACTGCAAATAAATAT
>CAYYPJ010000341.1:0-1862 GCA_964473495.1 uncultured Spirochaetales bacterium | reverse complement strand
CCTAAATTTCTGGAATCTTCGCACTACATAAATCGCTCTGGAATTAATGCTTTGTTTTCGCTTCTTTCGCCATCCGATCAAGAACCTTCTTCGGCCAACAGGAGTGGGGCAGCTTAACCCCCATATCATAGAGGATGAGCCCGGCCTTATTGGTGATCTCTGAATAGGTACGGTCTTTGGGTTTCTCAGAGGAGAATGAGCATTCGATACCTTCAATCTCATCAAACAGGGACCGCATCGTATAGGTCCTGTATAGCTGATACTTTTTCATCTGTTCTCTGATCCAGCTTTCAAGTACGACAGTGAGGAAGGTGATGTAGATCTGTCCATCGACTCCCTGGTCATCACTATGCAATGGCCTGTTGTAGCGCTCTTTGAAGTTCTTGAAGGTGTTCTCGATCATCATCCGTTGTGCATAGGCGTTCACCACCTCAGTCCTATCAATCGATCCATCTGAGAGATAGGCAAAATACCCGCAGAGATCTCGTTCTTTCTGTTCTTCTGCTTTGTTAACCGTATAGATGGTGATGGTCCCTTTCCCATATACCTTTTGCTCTTCTGCGATGAAGAATCGTGAGTATTCAGACCGCACATTTCCATCAAGGCTCTTCTCCCCTGATTCAAGAGCCTGTTTCATCTGTGCCAGTTTCTTGGATAAGCGTTTTTGTTCGCGGGTGGCCCGTTCAGGATTGAAGCAGATATCCAACGCCAGATCCATGGCATTCTCTCCACGTCCTCTCCTCGAGATCTCGATCCGGTGATAGGTTCTGATGCAGTACAAGTCTTTGCTCTGAAGATAGTTCTCTGTCAAGACGATCGACTTTCCGTGCGTACGGATTTTCTCAGTTACAAAGCTGTGTTTCTTGATATCCAGGGCACAGACGAAGTGATACCGCTGCTTCAGGAGCCCTCTGATGTTCGCCTCGCTGTAATACCCACGGTCCATGACAAAGATCACTTCCTTCGGATCTATGCCATCACGCTTAAGATCAGAGGCAGTGTTCTTGACTGTTGTCACATCAGCGATCTTCCCTTCCAGGACCCGGTAATATATGGGGATATGGGTCTCCAGGTCATAGACGGCTAACAGCTCCAGTTGATCCTCATCCCTGATCCCTTCCTTGCTGTATCCGCGACTCGCACGTTGCAACAGCTCGCCCAGCGCCGCGATCGAGGTGGAGTCCAATGCCAGAAGACGTCCTCCTTCATGGCTGTTTGCTTCCCTGAGCATCGAGAAGGTCACGCTTCGAGCTTGTTCATCCACCATGCGGAGTAGCTCGGTAATCATATCCTTGTTCACCAGAGACCCGAACGGATGAAGATTGTTCCGGTCGAATCGCCCGAATCGATACATAGGGAGATCCGGTTCTGCAAGGGTGAAGAATACTAACGATAGGAACGCTTTGTAGGCAGTGGGGAACACTGCACGGAGGATACGGTCCACACCGGTAGCATGAGATGCCCGAGAGAACAGCAGATCAAAACCGCACCGCTTGCGTACCAGCCCACTCACTTCTGGGCCTCTTCTGATAAAGGGAGTATCGACAAGACCGGTAGCAATTTGCGCATCTTCACTCAGTGCAAGGAACCGAGCATTCGGGATGAAATCGCCATCTTTATCATAATGACCGAGTGCATACCGTGTTGAGATGGGCCATTTCTTCTCCGGGACTCGTTTGCTGATTGAATGAAAGACATAAACGATGCCATTCTTACGGTTTTTCTGTTTGATGATAGCCATATCCTCTCCTTATAGTGGTAATATTATCACTACATGAAGAAAGAATCTACCCTCAAAACTACTCCAAACAGCAGAAAATCGGTATATCATATGATTTTATGAGCTTGTAGTGCGAAGATTA
>CAYYPJ010000340.1:0-1871 GCA_964473495.1 uncultured Spirochaetales bacterium | reverse complement strand
AACAGGAGCTGCCTCCTCAACAGGAGCTGCTTCCTTAACAGGAGCTGCTTCTTCAGCCTTAGCTTTCTTAGCAGCTTTTGCCTTTGCCTTTGCCTTTGCCTTCTCTTTCTCTTTTGCTAATTTGACTTCATGTTCATCTAAAACAGTGACACTTATGTTTACTGACTCTTTTTCATACAGCTTTATAAGCACCTGATATTCCCCTACCGACTTGATGGTATGTGAAGGAATATCAATTCTCTTTTTATCAATTTGAAAACCCTCTTTCGCCAAGGCTTCAACAATAGTCTGATTTGTAACAGCACCAAATAATTTCCCGGAATCACCAGCATTCATGACGATTGTCAATTTCACACCTGATAATCTTTCCTTCAATGATAATGCTATTTTTCTCTTCTCTTCTTTTCTCTTATTGATCGAAGAAGCTCTACTCTTGAATAAAGCTAAATTAGTATTATTACAAATTACGGCAAATCCTTTAGGAAGTAAAAAATTTCTTGCATAGCCGTTTGCGACTTCACGGACGTCCCCTTCTTCTCCAAGGTTATATACATCCTGATTAAGAATTATTTTCATGAAAATTCTCCTTTCTATCATCTCTATAATGTATCCAAATCTCAGAAACACCTAATAACGGCATTCCTATTAGTACCAGAATATTAATTCCTGGCATAAATAATATAACAACCAACCAGATCACGACTGTCACTTTTGTGAGTTTCACCTGCTTCTTTTTCAGTAAGAACTCCACAATGGTCAATCCCTGAATAAAATATATCAGAGCTGCTCCTAACCCAAGATTCCACCCCAGGATGCCCAACATCCCAAGATCAATAAAATTATTCAGCAACACAATGGCCCATGAGATCAAGAACGGCCATATCATCAGTTCAGGACTCTTAAATTTACTGAACTGAATCCTTTTACTCTTTGTCCTATACTCAACAACACGGTTTGCCAACAAGATGCAGAATCCCAACTGGATAGCAAAACCTGGCAGAACACATCGTTCAATCACAGCTATGACCATCTTATACATCGTCTTTGGATCAAATGGAGCTAAGATATCCCCATACCCAAGTTGCTTAGCTGCATCAAACAGCACAACTAACTGTTCTTGAACCGCTTCTCGAGTGGACACAGCAACCGAGCTGTTACCTTCATACACCATTATGAGTACGAAACCAACCATAACCGGAAAGCCCATACTTATAATGAACCGATACAATCTTCTAATTGAAGCATCTAGCAAATGGTATGTAACCGTCCCAGTTAATAATGCAATCGGACCATATAGACCAATTGCTAACATCAAATTATTCTGGCCTGCTACCGCATTCCCACTAAATCGAATCATATCCTGAAGGATAACAACCACCAAGACCACACCAGCTGCAGAGAGAAAGATGTTCTTAGACCTTCTCAATGCAAGAATATTCAGAGGAATAACAAACAAGAAGTAGAGTACATTTAGTTGATATAAGATTATTGATGCAGCAACTGCAACTAAGAACTCTATTGCTGCTTCCCGTTCGATCCTCATAGTAATCTCGATAATCTACTTCTTTTCGTAGGGCAAATATGCAAGTACTCGTGCTCGTTTGATCTCTCTTGCAAGAGCTCTCTGATGTTTAGAACAGGTACCGGTAATTCTACTAGGAAGAATTTTCCCACGATCGGTTATGAATCTTCTCAAGGTATCAGGATTTTTATAGTCAGCTTTCAGGTTCTGTGTACAGAATCTGCAAACCTTTTTTCTAAACATATTCCTTCTACCACCAGCGGGTCTTTTTTGATATTCTCTTCGATTACTGCTAGGTCTTTGTCCACCAGCAGCATTATTTGTTGTATCTTTACGTTCTTCGCTCATA
>CAYYPJ010000339.1:0-1880 GCA_964473495.1 uncultured Spirochaetales bacterium | reverse complement strand
AGAAATCCATCCGCACATAAAATATCTAAAAACACACAACTTTTATGATTGAGCCGTTTTAATGAGGAACTTATCATTGCCGAAAGAGGATTTGGCTACCGAATCATCAAAAAATAGCGTTCCCTTGCGGCTATGAACAACTTGTGGATAACTTGTGTAAAATAAATCTTATTTCTTGTTTTTTTTCTCATAATAATATTTCGAGCTAATTAGTGATTACAAATGTTAAGCATAAAGTTATTAACTTATACAATATATGTAATTATAATCATCTAGCAATCTTTGTTCAGTATTTCTTCTAATGTATCTTGCCAAGAACAAAGATTCTTTACTATTATCATTAGTTGCATCACTTGTGGATAACTTGTGATAAACACAGGCATAACTCACTTTATACTCTATGACAAATCGTTGTCTACAAGGGTTTTCGTTCTATACAGGCACCAATGGCAGAAAGTTTCCCACAGAGAGCTTCATACCCTCGCTCTATCTGAAATACGTTTTGAATCTCACTCATCCCATTTGCTGATAAAGCTGCTATTACCAAAGCCATCCCAGCTCTAACATCAGGTGAAGTCAATAAGGCCCCATGAAGCTTTGAAGGCCCCGAGATTACCGCACGATGAGGATCGCATAGCACAATATTTGCTCCCATTCTAATAAGCATATCTACAAAGAACATTCTGGATTCAAACATTTTCTCATGTACAAGAATCACTCCATCCATCTGTGTAGCAACAACCGTGATAATACTCAATAAATCTGCCGGAAATCCAGGCCAGGGAGCATCATCAATTTTTGGCATCATTTTACTCATATCAGTTAGGATCTTTTTTCTTTGCTGCATTGGTACAAAAATTGAGTTCTCAGTTTCTTCCCATGTAATACCAAGCTTTTTATAGCCCAAACGAATCATTGGGAAATGTTCAATATTTACACCAGATATCTCAACCTCTCCTCCGGTAGCAGCTGCTAATCCTATAAACGAGCCTATCTCCATATAATCTGGGCCAATAGTATAATCAGCTCCATCTAGATGATTGACCCCCTTTATATACAAAAGATTTGACCCGATACCTGTTATTTCAGCGCCCATAGCTGTGAGTAATGCACATAAATCCTGGACATGAGGTTCACTAGCCGCATTTCTGATAATGGTTTTCCCTTTTGCTAAGACAGCTGCCATAATTGCATTCTCTGTCGCAGTCACTGAAGCTTCATCTAAAAATATTGAATTGCCGTGCAGCCCATCTGTAGTGATCACAATATTTCTATCTGAATCGATTATAGCTTTGGCTCCAAGTGCTGCAAATGCTAAGAAGTGTGTATCCAACCTTCTAAGCCCAATAACATCTCCTCCAGGAGGCGCCAAGACAACTTTCCCAACCCGGTTCAACAATGGCCCGGCAAACAAGATAGATGCTCGTATCAAATCAGCTAAACAAGGATCTATAGTACCAGAAATATTCTGTGTTTTAATTCTATACACACCAGGTTCAACATATAATACCTCTGAGCCAAGACCTTGTAGTATCTTAAACATAATATGAACATCTTCTATCTCAGGTATGTTTCGTAAGATTACCGGTTCATCCGTAAGAAGTGTAGCTGCTATACATGGAAGAGCTGCATTCTTATTGCCGCTTGCGGTAACTTTTCCACAGAGAGGTTTACCCCCTTGTACGATATATGATCCCATATTCCTACTCTATCCATATTCTGTTGAATTTGCAAGAAAACTCATTATACTTCACCCGTTTAACTTTTCATCGATATTTTCATAGGTGCCCAATAAAATTCTTAAGAAATCTTTCATAAAGGAAACTCCATCAAAATAGATATTTATATTCCTCAATGATGCAGTCGACCATCTAGTCAAA
>CAYYPJ010000338.1:0-1885 GCA_964473495.1 uncultured Spirochaetales bacterium | reverse complement strand
CGCCCGTATGGCCGGGGTTACATTAGTCCCGATCACTACCAATATTGGAGATGATTTTCAACTGCCGTCAGTCGATGAATTTGCCAATAAGATCACCGATAGAACCAAGGCCATCATGATCTGCAACCCAGGGAACCCTACAGGTCATGTCTATACCAGGGAAGATCTTGCTGCTCTTGCTCACTTGGTGAAGCAGCACAATCTTTTTCTGATTGCCGATGAGGTCTATCGTGAGTTCATCTATGATGGTACATGTCACACGAGTGTTCTCTCTTTTCCTGAGATCGTTGACAGAACGGTGCTGGTTGATAGCATCTCTAAGCGCTATAGTGCCTGTGGCGCCCGTATAGGGTTTCTTATATCACGAAATCACGAGGTCATGGCATCTGCCTTAAAACTGGGCCAATCCCGATTATGTCCTCCTTTTATTGAACAGATGGCTGCAATGGCTGCCATAGAGACACCGGAAACGTATATGACAGAGGTCATTAAAGAGTATCAGAGGCGACGTGATGTGGTATCGAACGCACTTGCAGAGATACCTGGAGTTGTTCATTCCCGTCCTCATGGTGCTTTCTATATTGTGGCACGTCTTCCTGTAGAAGATGCTGAAGATTTCGCGATATTCCTGCTGGAGGAATTTGACCTTGATGGTGAAACTGTTATGTTCGCTCCTGCTTCCGGCTTCTATGCCACAGAAGGGCTGGGGAACAGTGAGATCAGAATAGCATATGTTCTTAATGAGAAAGACCTTATACGATCAATGAAGATCTTGAAAGCAGGATTGGAAGCATATAAGAAGCGGTAATATACATCCTAATATACTGTTGTCTATCTATGGACCCTTTGAGTGATATATGACATACTTACCGGCGATCGTGATCTTCTCTCCGTGAACATGTCTATAACACTCGAGGAATCTATGAAACTTTCACCCGATAAGCCTATTAATCCGCGCTCTTTCCCATTCTATTATGGTTGGTTCTTAGTTCCGATGACAGCCATCGGAATCTTGATGAGTATCCCTGGACAGACTGCGGGATTCAGTGCCTTCACAGAATCCCTGCTGAAGGTCACCGGGTTCTCACGCACTAACTTATCGTTTCTCTATATGATAGGAACGATCACGAGCGGGTTCATCCTTCCGACGATGGGAAAAGTTCTTGATAGATGGGGATCAAGGAAGATGATGATCACCGCATCTTTTCTGTTGGGGCTTACGCTCTTTTGGTTAAGCTATATTGATCATATAGTGCTTTGGTGCTCATTTCTTCCCCCCTACTATGTTTATATCATCCTTGTTACGTTCGGGATCTTCTCCTTGCGATTCCTGGGACAGGGATTGCTTACGATCACAGCAAACACCATGATAGGAAAATGGTTTGACAAGAAGCGGGGAAGAGCCATTGCAATCATCGGTGTGGCGAACAGTTTTGTTTTCTCAGCGACTCCAGCCCTCATGGCTGTCCTTGTGTCAAGATTTGCATGGAATGGGGCTTGGCGTCTGTTGGCGATAATCGTCGGTGTCGGAATGAGTCTTACAGCCTATCTGTTCTATCGTAATACTCCTGAAGAGTGCGGTTTGCTTGTTGATGGAGAACGTATAGAGGATGATAATCCTCATGCTGAGGCTGGTTCCTCGTTATCGGGGTTGTCTCGTGCAGAAGCAGTGCATGTAAGAGTTTTCTGGGTTATCACGTTGGTCCTCTCCACAAATGCTCTGGTAATCACCGGTCTTACTTTCCATATACAGGCAATTGGTTTACAGGCAGGTATGTCGGTTGAGAAGGCTGTTGCTATATTCATACCGGTTGCCTTTATCGGAATACCGACAAGTTTTCTCTCAGCGATATTCTCTGAAAGTATGTCTATCAGAAGGGTTTCT
>CAYYPJ010000337.1:0-1914 GCA_964473495.1 uncultured Spirochaetales bacterium | reverse complement strand
CCCCGGTATAATGCAACGATTGTCTTTAATGGAAGTGTCACACGAAGTGCATATTTATTTTCCGGAGGAAGGCAGACCTTATTTAGATGCTTTAAGTATTGCATCAAAATATACACGTCGTATCAATTTCCACTTTCATCCTCTAAAAGCGGGGATCATAGAGGAAACTGAGAACTATCGCATAGAAGCTTATGATCTTCTTCATAGTACTCCGACACTTGGATATCGTTTTATTGAAAAATCTCATTTGCGTTTCAGAAAAGAGCTTTTGGAAGAGATAGGTCTGCAGGGACCCATTCTTGGTGAACTTGAAAGAAGAGGACAGATAGAATATAAAGGTAAAATGATAACGCGTCAGGAATTAAGCTATCGTTCAGCTGAAAAGATTTTTGCTTACGTATTGGATACAGGGGTGTGCGAAAGTATTCCCAAGTTGATCTCTCATGCAGATCTTGTTCTTATGGAAGCTACCTATCTTGAAAGTGAATCTTCGCTTGCAAAAGAATTTATGCATATGACAGCGGAAAAAGCTGCCGAATATGCTAAAAACAATCATGTGAAACAACTTGCTTTAACACACTTTTCAGAACGTTACAAGGATATGAACTTATATCAGAAAGCAGTTGAAATAACATATAAAAATACGCATATTTCACATGATCTTGATGTGATTGAATTTTAATATGGGAATTATATGGAACGACCGAGTTGGGATGATTATTTTCTTAATGTAGCTAAAGTGGTTGCGACGCGTTCATCTTGTCTGCGCAGACAAGTGGGTGCGGTGATCGTAAATAATAGGGACATTATTTCTACAGGCTACAACGGGGCTCCCCAGTATCAGAATAATTGTCTGGAGATCGGTTTCTGTTATCGTGATAAACATAATATTGCTTCTGGTACTCAGCTGGAACGTTGCCGTGCCGTTGGCTCCCATGCAGAATCCAATGCCATTGCCCTTGCTGCAAGGAATGGTCATGCAACACATAATAGTACGATCTATATTTCCGGACATGAGTTTGTATGCCATCAATGCAAAGCCCAGATTGCTAACGCAAATATTAAACGCGTTATTCTGGAAAAACCGGATGGAACAGTTGAAGAATGGATCCCTGAAAGAGACTGGACCGTTCATCCCATTGATATGGAGAAGGAGAGTTATTAATGCTGAAAAAGATTACTATTTTAAGCATATGTCTTGCTATGCTTTTGCTTGCGGTTGATCCAAATTACTATATTCGTCGTGCAAATTTAAATTTTAAACAAGTTAATGATATGATCGTGGATCTAAGGATTCGTTCACGTATGCCGGAAGCGACACTGCCGGATCAGGAAACCGTTGTTCATTTTATAAGTCCGGACTCTCTTTTTACTGAAGATAATACACCCTTGATGATCCCACCTGAGATCTTTCTGATGGACCTGGAACGCTTGGTCAAAGATGCGGTCTCAATCAGAACCATTGATCTAAAAGAAAATAAAGATAATGTTGCCTTTGTTGAAGTGGTAAAACCCATGGAAGGCAAGGAAGTAATATTTCTTGCGATGATCGATACGGTAAATTGGATTTTGTCACAAATGAAAATGATTGATAAACCAGATATGGTAGCGGATATCAATTTTACGCAAGAAGAAATTCAGCCGGGACTTTATATGCCAACAGAGATCAGAGTTATGATTGAAAGTAAAGAGACTCAAAAAAAGGTGGTTCCTAATCCCCGGGGGAATATACCTATGTCATCTTCTTTTGGGTATATTGATCTGTCATTTTCGAATTATCGCATAAATACTTTAAGCGAAGCTTTAATTGAAACAGATTCTCTGGAAATTCAAACCGATACATTATTGTCGGAGCCGGATATACTAAAATAAAAAAAATTAAAAATCTTACACGGGGTGCTTTATGCGCAAGGT
>CAYYPJ010000336.1:0-1918 GCA_964473495.1 uncultured Spirochaetales bacterium | reverse complement strand
TGATGCTTTATCTTGATTAATCATAATATCGCAAGGGCCTCTTCAACACTGGCATCCTCATGTATGATCATCGTTATAGCTCTGCATAGGTTTTTAATAGATTTATGCATCCAGATGTTTCTTCCAATGGTCACGCCACTAGCACCTGCATCAACACTTCGTTTAACCATTTCAAGCAGATCTCTATCCTCTTTTGCATCACCGCCTCCAAGAACAAGAATTGGTTTATAACAGTTCTCTACGACCCCCTTGAAAGCTTCAGGATCTTTTACAGCAAGAGATTTTATAAAATCAGCACCATATTCTGCTCCCAGCCTATTTGCGAATGCAATATTCTTTACGGTTTTCAGCTCATCGTTGATGAATCCTCCAGGAATCATCTCCAATCCATAAACCAGTCCCCATTTCTTACACTCTGAAGCAGTCTGAGCCAGAATCTTGACCATATTCTGTTCATCGGGTAATCCAGGGAAACCCATGCATATAACCCCGTCGGCACCAACACGTACAGCATCCTCTACACTGAAGGTCTGTACTCCTTGATCCATGATCAGTTTACTTGGGTGTAGGCAGGTTGTTCCTCCATCTAAACGAAGTATAAGACCTGCTCTCCCAATTTCCCGCTGAAATTCCTGCGCAACACCGAAGGTGGTTAGAATTGCATCAACCCCGCCGCTTATCGCCTTTTCTATCACTTCAGCAGGGTTTTTCAATCCCCATTGTGATACGTCCATAAGTATGGCGTGATCCATAGCCAAAATAAATGAACGATTGTCTTTTCTGAAGATATTATTCCATCTGCGTTTCATACTCATACCTATCCTTTTGTTTATAATAGATCAGTACTGCACACAAACAACAGGAGGCTGTTTACGTGCAGTACTGAAAAGAAATCATAGCAATCTGTTAGTTAAAAACACTTGCCGGTGTTGCTCCCTTTGCAGGAACATTAGTGCTATCGATCCATTTATGAGGAATATAGATAACGCGGCTAGCAGGTACAGTACTTTCTACTGACTTACCCTGGACGACTATACTATCAATGAGTTCTACAGTCTTTGATGCCCATCCACCAAAATTCTGTGCTGCAACACCTACGAAGGGTTCACCATTTCTGATCATGTCATAGGTCTGAGTTGTGCCATCAATAGACATGGTGAAGATATCATCTTTTGAGAAACCTGCATCTTCAATAGCTTTTGCTACGCTCCAGCCTATTCCGTCCCAAGTACCGAATACTGCATCAATTTTATTTCCGTATTTAGCAAGCCATGCTGTCATGATATCATAAGAACCTGTTTCCCAGTTGGCTACTGTAACAGATTCTGTCGCAAGGATGTTGATACCTTTGTTATCAGCACTGTTGAATACACCGCTTGCTGCATCTGATCTATATCTGTGTACATAGAGTGTAGGCATATTGATGATACATACATTACCTTCTCCATGAAGACGATTTACGATTTGTGATGCGACTTCAGCACCCATTGCCCAGCAGTTACTAGTCACATTTGCTACAACTGCGCCTCCATCATCAATACCAGTGTCCATAGAAAAGACAGGGATCCCTGCTTTCTTTGCAGCATCCAGTCCTTCCTGAATAGGGGTTATCTCAGCACAGCTTACAACAATTGCATCAACCTGCTGACTGACATAGTTCATTATTCCTTCACTTACTTTGACGATGTCTCCGGCAGCGTCTGTCATATATAGGTTCCAGCCTTTCTCATCAGACAGTTTCTTAAATGAATCATAGGCTCTTGAGTTTGAATCTGCAGCCATCATCATTGATACATATCCGATATTCAGGTCTTTTACCTCTGGCGCTGCTGCTACTGGGGCAGCTTCTTGTGCCTCAACTTTTGCAGGTGTGGCATCTTGAACTACAGGTGACTTTTTTGAACAGCCAGTAAAAGCT
>CAYYPJ010000335.1:0-1946 GCA_964473495.1 uncultured Spirochaetales bacterium | reverse complement strand
GTGTCTTGGTCAGCTGTCAAGAACTTATCATTCATGGTATCTCTATACAACTATTACTTCTATTTGTCCTTAATATATCATATTCAGCCTGTTGTTTGGTCACAACGTTTACCCTGTTACTGTCTATAAAGACCGACAGACTTCTAGCACAATTTTCCCCCTTTCTTAATGAATTTGAGTTATCATATATTCATGAACGTAGAACAAAAGCCTACGAGAAAATACTACCTGTATCAAACAGCGTTGTATCTCCTCATGGTAATTCTGATATATTCTAATACCACTCTGCCAGTGTATGTAAACGATAATATCCGGTTTCAGCTTCTTATAGTGAACTCCTTGGGGTTCCTTATTGAGATACTCTTTTTCCGCTCGAAGAGTCCCTATACCATATTCTTCAGTCTTATTGCTGTATTCTTCCTCATACTGCTCTCCCTTCGTCTAGCTGTCGGAGATGTTAACTATAGCCTACTAGCTTGCCTTTCAATCACCTTCTGCTATTCGACTAGATTCAAGCGGAAAGAGGCCATGATCATTGCAGCTCTATTTATTCCAATACTCATTGCAGTAGAGACCAAGAACACCGTATATGGACACGCCTATGCCCCCGAATTCAATATAGTATTCACAGACCGGTATTTCTACTACTTCGTTGGGAAGGTGCTCCTGCAAGCAGTAGTGATCTTCACGGTAATTCAGCTGCAATCCATGGATAAAGAACAGCAGGAGTTCAAGACTGAATTGGTTCTCAAAGAGTTATATATTGAAAAACTCATTGATTCTAACCTGAGCTTCCAAGGACTAGCATCAAGGATCGAAGAGGAATCACGGATAGCCGAACGTCTGAAGATAACGAGAGAGATACATGATATTATCGGAACAACATTAACCTCAATGATCATGATGATGGAATGCTGTAAAGATATGATCTCAAACCATGAACTAGAGGAGGCCAAAGAGCTCTTAACAAATTCTATGTCTCAAGCGAGGGATGGACATGATGAGATTCGTAACTCTCTACGAAAACTCAGAATGATTGAAAAGACACATATTCCGATCTCTCTTAAGATTAATAAGATCATTCATAACTTTGCAAAAATCACTAAGATGAAGATTGAGGTAGAGTATACGAACTTCAATATAAGTCGGTATCCTCAATACAATCATGTCATTCAGCGGTTTATTCAGGAGGGGCTCACAAACTCCTTCCGTCATGGAAAAGCAAAAAAGATCAAGATCATTCTCTTCTTAGCTAAGAGCGATCTTATGATCAGTATACAGGATGATGGAATTGGCTCTGCAAAGATCATCGAAGGGATCGGGCTAAAAGGGATGAGGGAGAGGATAACCTCCTGTGGAGGGACCTTTTCCTATAAATCAAGTTCTATGGGTTTTGTTCTGCATGCAACACTGCCAAGAATATCAGGAGAAGATGTGTGAGTATACGAGTACTATTAGTCGATGATCAGCCTCTGTTTGTTCACAGCCTAGCACAGGTGATAAAATATCGAGCAAAGGATATCGAAATACTCGGGATCGTGGACGATGGGCAGAAGGCCATCGATTTTGTCACAGAGACTACTCCCGATGTCATCATCATGGATATCATGATGCCAAAGGTGAACGGAGTTCAAGCTACCAAAATAATCCTAGAAAAGCATCCCTCTATAAAGATCATGATGCTGACCACCTTTGATGAAGACTCATATGTGCTAGAAGCCTTGAGTTGTGGAGCTAAAGGATACCTGCTTAAAAACTTAAAGCCTGAAGATGTGATCACCGCTATTCGAGCTATCTTCAAAGGAGTGAATCAGGTTTCACCTTCAATAATCAGTAATATCACAAGAAAACTGCAGGGAGCATCAAGGATTGATCAGCGGTGCAAGGAAACTCCAGCATGGTATAAGAGTTTGACTGAAGTGGAGAAGCAGGTGACCTATTATGCG
>CAYYPJ010000334.1:0-1975 GCA_964473495.1 uncultured Spirochaetales bacterium | reverse complement strand
AAGTATTATGTATACAATGTCCTTTTTGCATGATGGTGAGAAACTGGATTTCTTGATAAACTTCGATGGTGGAGCTTCAGCATCACTTATTGCATATAACAATGGAGTCTTCAAGAATCTTAGTCTGACCGCCCCCTCTATAGTGAACCCGGTTGGAGTCCCCAGAAGATTAAATGCGTATTTTTCCATCAACCTAAAGGAAAAAGCAGGAAGTACACAATGAATTTTGCTATGATAATAAATGTCTATATCGATGTGGATGAGACTTCTTCGAATCCTTTTGATCATCCGACAGAACTTTCCGGGTTTGAAGAGAAGAACACCCTGAGAGCAACCGTGGAAAGTATCAATATGCTTGAAAGGGATGAGACCGATAGTTTGAGAATATATATTATGGGAATTGCGACACAGCAGAGTATAGATTTTGATGAGTCGATCAGATCTTATATAAAGGACTGCTTTGCTGATTGTCCCTATGAGTCATTGATCTTTACAAACAGTGATATTCTGCTGCTCAAGGAGAAGACGAGATCGAAGTTCATATCTGTCAACGGATATCCAGAGGTGAGAAATATGGGATTTATCCTTCCCTCTATCATGGATGAAGATATCATCATCCAGATTGACGATGATGAACTGCTTCGTCCCCTCTATATCAGCAGACTCAAGGAAGTCTTATCAGCACATCCTGATAAATATCTATTCACCGCTCCGTATGAAAAGGATGGAACCGTGAGAATACATACAGAGGATCCGCTGAAGAACTGGCATAAGTTCTCCAGCATGGACAAGGATATGCAGAGATACTATGTTGAGAGCAATGATATCCAAGAAAGTCTCTTTGGGTTCGGCGGGAACATGATAATACGAAGAGAGTTTGCAGAACAGATTCCCTACCCTTTAGGAGTGCCGCGGGGTGAAGACTTCTCAATGCTGCTTGCGAGTAGACTTGTCTATGAGAATGGTAATCCTTATGCCGGAATCGAAAGAATGAATATGATCTTCAGGTCTTTTTTCGTTCCGTTTGTCGATATGACAATCATACACAGGCCGCCTTCAGAGGCAAAAGAGGATTTCCTGCAATATTTTGAGAACAATATGAAGAGATTTATCATGGAGTGGGGTATCTTTAGAAAACAGAGAGGATTGACTATTGAGAGGCTGGAGACTCTATCTCATTATATAAGACAGATGATCGGGTATGAAGATTTCAAGGGCTATCTTGCCCCTATATTTGATGAACTCTACGAACGGTATCCAGTAGAAAGAATTGATCAAATAAAGCATGAACTATACAGACTAATTTCATACTACAGAGAATTTGACCGATGGACAGCATACCAAAAGGATCAGAAAGCATATATAGAATTGATCAAGAGATTGGAAACTGAACCCTCTAGAGAATTGATTCTGGGGCTAGGCAGGGCATAAAGACTTATCATCAAAAAAGACTACAGGAAAAGTGACGGGAGAATCTATCCTGTGCTTCTCCAATTCTCTCATATCTCGGCAATTATTATCATACGTCATTTTGGTATATGTAACTCCGGTAAGCATAGTATGATTTAATTATTATAGACTAAATCTACAATTGATAGTAAGTTGGAAAATATGTTCACATTTGGGGAAAGTATCTTATGAAGCAAACCGCACCAGATTGGTTACAACTCGACAACGCAGGGAAACTCTATCCAACTATAGAGAGTAATAAGCATCCTTCAATATTCCATCTTTCTGCAACGATTCAAAAGCCGGTCGACCCGGAGGTGCTTCGTCGTGCGGCCTCTATAGTCTCACCTAGATTCCCTTATTTTAATGTTCAGCTAGAGAGAGGATTCTTCTGGTACTATTTTGCACCGCATACTGAGTACCCTACCCCTAAAGAAGCTCGCCCCTATCCATGTGAGTCCTTGTCAAAGCTGCATGACGGAAAAAAGCTCTATAGAATAAGTTATAAGGATAGACGCATCTCTGT
>CAYYPJ010000333.1:0-1991 GCA_964473495.1 uncultured Spirochaetales bacterium | reverse complement strand
CAATCTCCAGCTCTGATAGATCAATTCTCAGTTGAAGATATTATTGTAGTGAATCTCTGAGTTTTGATTATCATTTCTGCTAAGAATAACCATAAGCTAAATTGGTATCTGTTTCACATCATTTTTTCTTTGTGGGTTTCTTGATCTTTCGTCTCCGATTACCTGCAGGTTTGCACCCTTTCGGGACTTCGAAATCGAAGCTCTTACAGATAGCAAGCTGCTTAGCGATGAATGGTGTAACTTTCTTAGCCCTACCGGTATGCTCTATACAACGGATCGATCGCATCTCATCGAGCACCTCAAGCGAGGATGAGAACTTCTCATGTAGATCAGTCGTCTTCCAGATGTGTCTGAGATAGGAACTGAATGTAAGTGCGGTGAATAACACCAGTAGTCTTCCCTCATGGGCCTCTTCAGACCAGGCACGGGTTCTCCTGGCAGCGATCTGGGTCTTCATCTGACTGAATAGCTTCTCTTGTTCATCCCGTAAATGATAGATATCCCATATTTTTTTGGCATCCCCTTCAACCTTGTAGGAGAGTATGCCGATGAACCCTGATAGTCGTACAGCCTTGGCTAACGCCGGTTTATCCAACGAGAAGGCAAGGATGCGATTCTGCTGCTCATTATAGGTGATCTGGTAATAAGGAAAGCTCTTCTTAGCCTCTTTGGCATTCACCTCCAAACCTTCTGTTACTATGGCCTGTAGATCCAGCTCCTGGTTATGGCGATCAATGTCCACCTGCATGATCTCTGCACCCCTGCGTAGGGGGTCGTAGTAGAGGTTGAGCATAAGTCCCGTAACCTCTTCCGTTCTTCCCCCATTACGCATCAGCGCATAAGGAATTTCTTGCTGGTAGCGATAGAGCTTGTACTGTGGGTCGAGGATGAAGCATTCAGGCCTCGTTCCATCCTTTCGTATGTTCAGGGCGTCTATCACCGTACTGACAAGCGACCATCCTACCTTGGTACACAGAACAAACGGATGAGCCTTCTTAAGAAGCAGTTCCAAAGAGGCTATTGAGCTGTAGCCCCTGTCCATCACAAGTGGCACCTTGCTGAAACCGGCATGTGAGAGATCTGTCAACAGCACATCCACGGTTCTGGTATCAGGTGTATTCCCGGGGAACTGGCGGTAATAGACCGGCATATGGCTTTTCAGCCCATAGACGACCAACTCATTAGTCTGTCTCATCTTGTCCCCTTCCTTGTTCTTTCCCCATCTGGCTGAAGATAAGCTGGTACCATGACAGCTCCTGGACGTGCTGTCTACAGCCAGAAAATCATGCTCGGAAAGCCTGGTGTTCCTGAGCCGGAAGAGATCCATCCGGTGCTGTTCGGTGATCGATTGCATGAAGAGGGTAATGGCTTCAGGAGAAAGGGAACGGTGTGACGGTGCTTTGGTGATTCTTTGCCACCGCTGTACACGGTTATAGGTATAACCGGTTAGGTAGGGAAAGAAGGCGAGAGTGAGCAGATCTGCTACCTGCTGTCTGTCACCATCGAACACCTGCAGCAGATCAGCTTTCAGTCCGGTCTTGTCGCAGATCTGCTCTAACAACCAGACATCCCCGTACAGGCGGTTCACATCCTGTCCCTCATAGGAAGGCCTTCCTCTTGATGCCTTCACAGGGACTTCCTTAGGATCTCCTGCAGGTTCTGAGATGACACTGATGTCCCATGCAGAGGGGAAATCCAGCATCGAACGGCTTTTTTCATCTGCAAGCAGGTACGTCTTGTTGGGTGTGAACACCAGAGATTCGGAAACTTTGCCCCAAAGGACACGGGTAAGCTTCTTCTTTCCGGTCTCCGGGTCTATTACTACAGGCTGGGTGGACGCATAGCGATACCCCTTACAGGTGTACAAATAGACTTGCTGTTTACCGTCTGAACGTGGTGGTCTTGGCATAATGGTCTTCTCCTATACATAGCAGTATATGCTAAGTATAGGAGAATGTAAATACCTGATAGCTCATTTTCTATCATAAAGT
>CAYYPJ010000332.1:0-1993 GCA_964473495.1 uncultured Spirochaetales bacterium | reverse complement strand
GAGATTACTTTTCCTTGAAGGAGCAGGCGGTTAAAGCCCCATCCCATCGCATTCTCGCAATCTTGAGAGGAACTGATGAAGGAGTACTTATCTCCCACTTTCGTCCGCTTGAAGAAGAGGCAATTTCACGATTACAGAGAAGCATACTGGGAAGTGTTGATCCTTTGAAAAATGCAGCTGCTTCACAGGTTCTTACCGCATTGGTAGATGGGTATAAACGATTGACTGCCCCCTCACTTGAAAACGCACTACGTAAAGAGTGTAAAGATCGTGCAGATATTGAAGCAATCCAGGTCTTCAGTAACAATGTCAAGCAGTTACTGTTATCACCTCCTCTGGGAGCCAAACGAATCATGGGAATAGATCCAGGGCTGAGAACGGGATGTAAGATTGTCTGCCTTGATGCAAAAGGGGATCTCCTCCATCACGATGTGATCTATCCTCTGGTCCCGCACAATAAAACAGAGGATGCTGAGATACGTATAAAGAAGTTATGTGCCATCTATGACATCGAAGCCATAGCAGTAGGGAATGGGACCGGGGGACGAGAAAGTGAATCTTTTGTCAGACCGATTGCCAGGGAACTTGGTATACCGGTTATCATGGTGAATGAGAGCGGTGCATCCATCTATTCAGCATCACGTATCGCGCGAGAGGAGTTCCCGGATGAAGATGTTACCGTACGTGGTGCTGTATCGATTGGGAGACGACTGCTGGATCCGCTGGCAGAGCTTGTGAAGATAGACCCGAAAGCAATCGGAGTAGGACAATACCAACATGATGTAAATCAGTCGCTGCTGCAGCAGTCACTTTCTGATGTGGTACAATCATGTGTGAACTCTGTCGGAGTAGAAGTGAATACGGCAAGCCCTCAGCTTCTCCAATATGTCTCTGGCATCACTCCAAGGACTGCTGAGACTATCTGTCATTACCGTGAAGAGCATGGCCCATTTCTACATCGTGAACAACTCCTCAATGTCTCCGGTATTGGACTGAAAGGATATGAACAAGCTGCCGGTTTCTTGCGTATTCGCGGTGCGGAGAACCCCTTGGATGCCAGTTCCGTGCATCCTGAATCATATCCTATTGTCCACAATATGGCAGAAGATCTCAATTGCACAATCTCAGATTTGATTGACCGATCATCCTTGCGAAAGAAAATCCGTATTAAGAACTATATCACTGATACTATTGGCCTTCCGACTCTCGAAGACATTATGAAAGAACTAGAGAAACCAGGAAGAGACCCAAGAAAGAATTTCACCTATGCCAGATTCTCTGATGATGTCCATCAGATCTCTGATCTCACCCGAGGTATGAAACTTCCCGGAGTGGTGACTAACGTAACGGCATTCGGAGCTTTTGTTAATATTGGTGTTCATCAGGATGGATTAGTACATATCAGTAAACTCTCAAACTCGTACGTAAGAGACCCTAATGATATAGTCAAAGTAAACCAACAAGTTACTGTGATAGTAGTAGATGTTGATCTTGATCGAAAAAGAATCAGCCTGAGTATGCAGGAATAGAAAATCTAAAGCATATCATATCGGCACATACTCATTTCTTGCAGAAATATAGGGTATGTTCACAAGACAGACCAGCAGCATGTCCCTCCCTACCGTATTATTTCTACGGTTTTTGTTTAATCGCCTCTATACAGAAGATCTGTGAAAATGTAAATCACATATGTTGCAGGGCCCCGGTAGCATAGGGAATAAGCCAGAGGCTCCAGACAAGAAGACTAAACTTATGAAAAGATGTTTTCTTCTGTTCATCATTCTTGATCATAACCCGTGTAGCCCACATAGCATGAAATATCATAAGAGCAATAGCGACAAACCCGGATATCGTATGAAGATCAAATACTGTTTCCTTGCTGATAACAGTCATAAGCAGTGTCCCTGTTGTATCACATGTCAATCCTGCCCAGAAAAACAATAGATTCCATAGCTTCAATCCACCTGAAAGCTTTCCTCCCAAACGCCTATAG
>CAYYPJ010000331.1:0-2005 GCA_964473495.1 uncultured Spirochaetales bacterium | reverse complement strand
TTGATTTATAGTGAAACTAGTTAATTACATACCTAGTGTATAATTCAGGAACAGAGAACCTCATTATATTTAAGCTGTCGAGTTTCCTTAGGAGTCTGTCCTCAGTCCTGCTATTCTCTGTTGGTTGATTAAGTCTGAGAACTTTATTCATACAGGAGATTGGGGAACGGGATTCTATCTCTAACCCATTGGAGGTTTTTGTATGGACATTGCCGCTCTCGGAATCTCTAGTACATCCGCAGTATATCGCGTGATCAGTAGTTCCGGTCTGAAATCTGAAGGAACCTTTGCTATGATCCGAACAGGATTTCAATCGTTCTTTGATCCTCCTCATATAGCTCAGGCATCTCTGTCTACCATGGAGTCTCCTGGAGAATACCACCTCCACATCTATTATTTTCTCTTTGACCATGGAAAGAAAGCTCATATCATCAACCCGTTGCCCATCAAGAATTTTCAGGCCATGGACACCTTGCGTCGAACCAAGACTGACAAACGTGATATGGGAATTCTCACATCTATCCCATGTATCGGTAGGATGACTACTGCTCACTTCTTCTCCGAAGTTACAGATATTTCTCTGTTTGCTACCTACCCGAGACTCATTGTCTTTATGGGAACAGATCCAGGAATCTACGAATCGGGGAATACCAGCAAGGCTTTGAAGATTTTGAAGAAAGGCGATGCTGTATTGCGAAAGTATGGGTATTTGATGGCTGACAGCTATATTAAGCATAACTTTGTGTTTAATATCTACTACTATCATAAGAAACGGAATGCTGGATTCTCTCATAGAAAAGCTATGGTTGCTGCGATGAACAAACTTATGAGAACAGTGCATGCTCTGCTTACCAAAGGAGAGGAGTATTCTGCTGTTTGAACTGTTGTAATGTTCATGAACGTTTCTCATTCTTTATAGTTGACTCCTGTCGTTATTATCTTCTAGTCAGTAGTGAAGATCGTTTGATCATTTTCGCATGCAGGGTTATTTCCAGTGGTTCTCCATAACTCTGATCATCAGAATTGATCCTTCTCATGATTGTTTCAGCAGCGATAGTCCCTATCTCATAGGTGGGTTGGGAGATGACCGATATCTGTGGATATGAGAACTTTGCCCAGGGCGGGTTATCCCAGGTGAGGAACCCGATTTGATCAGGGATACGGATACCCTTATCGGTAAGGGTTTGCAGTGCCCCTAAAGCCATCAACTCATTAGAGCAGAAGATGCAGTCCAGTTCTTTGTTCTGCAGGAGCTCTTTTGCTGCTCTGATGCCGGAATTCATGAAGGCGTCCCCGTATTTTATTAGACTTTTATCAACAGGGATATCACTGTCTTCCAATGCCTTGATATAGCCGTCATGCCGCTGCTTACCGGTAGATAGTGCTATAGGGGCTGAAATGAACCCAATATGTTCATATCCCATACTGATAAGGACATTTGTTGCCTCATAGGTACTTTTTAGATTGTCGATCAGGACATGGTCACTGGCAATATCAGGATAAATACGGTCTATACAGCAGATTGGAACACCATTAGCCTGAATTCTCTTGATCAAATCAGTGTTATATCTGGTAGGGGCAATAATGATCCCATCAACCTGTTTTTCAAAAAGTATCTGCAGTTGCTGGCGCTCGATTTTAGGATCATCAGCACTGTTGCACAGCATCACATTGTAATTCAGCTTACGTGCAGTCTCCTCAATACCCTGGGCTATCTGGCTATAAAAATCCATCGCGAGGCTGGTATGGATAAGGCCAATAGTGTTGGTTTTATTTGTTCTTAAATGCAGACCCAATGCATTCCTTATATAGTTTGATTCTTCAATCTCTTTCTGGATTTTTTTCCGAGTCTCCTTCTTTACTTTTTCCGGGTTGTTAATAACACGGGAAACAGTGGCTATGGATACATTGGCTCGTTTTGCAATTTCGGTGATGTTCATTTTCTTTGAAGATCTATGCATATATGCCCTTCTGTTATTTTATATGTACTACTGTAACCTATAAT
>CAYYPJ010000330.1:0-2021 GCA_964473495.1 uncultured Spirochaetales bacterium | reverse complement strand
TCATGAAGTCGTCTCTTTTCTTAGCTGTTACTAAATTACCTTCCATCCTGGATTCTCAAGAAAAGTTATACACACATAGCAAGAAATACGTATAACTTATGCAAATATAATGAATTACAATTGACTCCGCCGGGTTTTGTGTGTATAATAATATTATACACACGGAGGAACTATGGCTAAAGTAAAAAACCAAATCATAAAAGGAACTACCTATATTTTTGAGCGCACTTCCTTTCGTATTCCCAAAGATAGTAAAGTACATCAAAAGCGTCTCTATCTGGGTAAATTGGATAAGGATGGGCAATTCATTCCTAATAAGCAGTATCGTGCGCTCTCTGATGAGCATAAACAGCGTCTTGCCCTGAAGCCAAAGACAGCAGTACAGAACTCTCGTGGCAGAACCCCTGCTTCTGCAGTCTTTACCCGATCCTTCTACGGTGCAACCTATCTGTTTGACCAGCTCAGTGACCAACTCGGTGTTACTGCTGATCTGAAAGTCTATTTCCCTGATACCTGGAAGCAGCTGTTGTCAATTGCCTGGTATCTGATCTTAGAGGAGAGAAATCCCTTAAGCAGGTTTCCTAAATGGAGCAAAACTCATCGTCATCCCTATGGAGAAGATATCAGTAGTCCTCGCAGCAGTGATCTGTTTGCGTCGATAGATGAAGACCGTATACAGAAATTCTTTTCATCGCAAGTGAAGCGAAGATTGGAAACAGAATATCTTGCATACGATTCAACGAGTCTGAGCACCTATAGTAAGGCTATTGCACTAGCACGGAGAGGTAAGAACAAAGAACATGATCTCCTTGATCAGATCAATTTGAGCTTGGTCTTTGGGCAAACAAGCAGACTACCAGTATGTTATCGTATCATGCCGGGGAATATCACCGATGTGAAGACGGTAACAAAACTCATCCAAGATTTGGCAACTATGGGAATGGGGAAAGTTAAGCTGGTCATGGATAGAGGCTATTACAGTGCTCAGAATATCAGTGCACTGTACCGAAAGCACTATAAGTTTCTTATTGCGGCAAAGACTTCACTGAAATTCATCAGAACCCTGATTGATGAGGTTCGTGGTACTATCTGTTCCGTGGAGAACTATCTCCCCCAGCAAGATATCTATACGGTCTCCCATCGTATCTGGTGGAATGTCTCGGGTACCTTTCGTTCTGAGGGAGAGGTGAAACGTAAGATGTACGTACATCTGTATTATAACGAAGATAAAGCCGGTATGGAGCGAAGAGTACATCATAAGAAGATTCTCAGACTGCAGAAAGAGCTTGAAGAACACCGAGAACAGAAGGCGAACACATCTTTGTATGAACGCTATTTTCTCATCAAAGATACCCCAAAACGGGGAAGGAAGGTCACTATTCGTCATAATGTGGTCAAATCTGATGAACAATACTATGGTTTCTTTGCATTATTGAGTAATTGCATCAAGGATAAGACAGAAGCATTATCGATCTATCGGACTAAGGATTGTGTGGAAAAGGCCTTTGGAAACTTGAAAGAACGTCTTGGGCTACGTCGTCCGGGAGTAAGTACCGAATCACATCTACAAGGTAAGATCTTTGTACAATACCTTGCCTTGATCATACTCTCAAAGATCCAGAAATCCATGAAAGATAAGCAGTTATATGCTGATTACACCATCTATTCGCTGCTTGATGAACTTGATGTCATTGAATACTACGAACAACCTGGAAAGGTTGGCCATTGGGGCGAGATCACTAAGAAACAACAAGCGCTGTTTGACTCATTAGAAGTGCAAACTCCTGTGTGTATAATTTAATCTGAGAATCCAGGCTTCATAGAAAGTATGGCTAGAGGGTTGATTAAGTATCGACTGAATAATGCTTTTCAAGGCATGTATCACGATGATTATCTGCGTGAGGTTGATGAGCTGATCGATATAATACTGAGAGTGGAATACTCGGAAGAGGATCAGTACAGGTATCATCATTGGATATGTTGAAAAAATAATATATAAAGCTTCTTGCTCTATCCTAGAA
>CAYYPJ010000329.1:0-2036 GCA_964473495.1 uncultured Spirochaetales bacterium | reverse complement strand
CTCGAAGATAAGAGGATATGCAGAAGATATTATCTCCTATTCAAAGGTAGCATCGGATGTGATCAAAGAACTTGCTATTTATACACGTAAAGAGAAGAAGGAAAAACAATCAGTTGATCTTGTACGAGTTTTGGAGTTTTCGTTAAGACTTGCATCAAGAGGTGTGAATTCTAAGGATATAAAGATTATAAGGAACTATCATGCACTGCCAACAATTGAATCAAATGAGAGTGAACTACAGCAGTTATTCTTGAATCTGATTGTAAATGCCATTCAGGCGATGGATGGGAAAGGGACATTGACACTATTTTGCAAAGAGAAGAATGGGTTTGTTCATATTGTGGTAAAGGATACTGGCTGTGGTATACCTGAAGAAAGTCTTAATCAGATTTTCACTCCATTCTTCACAACAAAAGCACCTGGGAAAGGTACGGGATTGGGATTGTCTAATTGCTATAAAATTGCTGAGAACATGTCAGGGAGAATACGCGTGAAAAGTGAAGAAGGTACCGGGACGGAATTTACTGTGATATTTCCAATCAACGAGGAGGGTAAAAATACTATTAGTTTCTCTTTAGTTGAAGATAAATCTGGTCTTGACGATGTATTTTATATACAAAGAAAAGTACTTATAGGTGAAAAAGGGTACATAGAGGAGTCCATTCATCGTGATATAGATGAGAAAGCTCTTCATATATTAGCATACAGGGGCATTCAGCCGGTAGGTACAGTGTCTTTGCTGACATCTACCAGTGTATGGCCAATGCCCATTGCTAAGAATTTTGATATTGAAAGCGTATTACAATCACGAAAGTGTTCAGAGATTATTCGTCTTGCTGTATTACCCGAAATGAGAAACACAACGGTATCAATTGGATTGATTATTCTTGTTTTTCTTTTAGCCAGACACAAAGACGTGGAAGAGGTCATAATCGATGTATTCGAAGATGATAAAAAAACCATCAAGCTCTATAAGAAATTCGGGTTTGTTGAAGTAGGTACCTATTATTCACCTGCTGCTGTGACTGTCTTGGTATTACAGAATAAGACACCGATGGAACAGGATGATAAACAGCTGAGACATTTTGTACGGCCACTGTTCAAACGGTTAATACCGCTGTTTGATTTTGGTGCATGTACGCAGGGAATACTTGATGAAATGAATAAGATTGTCTCTATCAATGAGTGACCCCATTGCTTTATAGCATGATATTCTTGATATTTTATGTTTAGGAGAAGTAGCATACTCATATAAAGAGAAGGTGAATCATGGCTTTTAAGACATTGTTTCTTTCACATGCACCTGATGCAGATTATAAAAAACATCAGAGTTATATTGATACCGGAAAGTATAAACTATGGGTATTTGTTGTGAGAACACAAAAAGAAGCCCTGAAAGTATCAAAAGATATCTACGAAAGGGAAAAGATACATGCCATCATTCTTTGTCCGGGATTTACTCATAGCGATGTATCAGAGATATTTCAGGCACTTGGCGGTAATGTAGCAGTAAATGTTGCGAGAGGAGATGGTCCTAGCAGTAGAATTGCAGGAACTGTGATACAAAGAGAATACTTCAATCAATAAGAGACCTAAGAGCCGCAACGGTAAGAAGTCATCTTATTGGAGGTCGCTGTACCAGCAATTATTATGCACGGAGACCTCTATAGTTTGAGATCATCTACATCCTGTATCCCGGTATGAAGAATAGAAATGACAAGATTTAGGAATAGTGCACCCGCAGTATTAAAATACTTTGCAGAATTCAGGATATCCGAGTATACTTATAATTGATGACTCGGCTACGTAATGCAAGGATAGAACATGACAAAGACAGAGAGACTGGATAGGATCAGTGAATATGTGAAAATGAACACCTCGGCAACCATTCTGGAGCTGGCTGAGATGCTTGGAGTCTCCCACATGACTGTACGTAGAGACATAACGACACTTTCGAGTAAAGACCTTCTTAAAGTCATCCACGGAGGAGTGATCTTCAATGATGACGGACATACCGACGGGTATATGATGTCTCT
>CAYYPJ010000328.1:0-2063 GCA_964473495.1 uncultured Spirochaetales bacterium | reverse complement strand
TCGTACGGTTTTCCATGAGAACATCCATGGCTTTCTGTATCAGGATTTCGGTTCTGGTATCAACGCTGCTCGTTGCTTCATCGAGAATAAGTATTTTTGGATCCGTCAGGATTGCTCGGGCTATGGTCAACAGCTGTTTTTGTCCTTGAGAGATATTATTAGCTTCTTCATTGAGTATTTGGGAGTAACCATCAGGCAGAGTACGTACGAAATGGTCAACCTGTGCAGCGACGGCAGCAGCATTTACCTCCTCATCTGAAGCGTTGAGTTTTCCATAGCGAATATTATCGCCTATAGTCCCGTTAAACAGCCAGGTATCCTGCAATACCATTCCGAACAATGAACGCAGTTCCCCGCGTTTGAATGTCTTTATATCGTGTCCGTCAATCATAATCGAACCGTCAGTAACATCGTAATAGCGCATCAACAGCTTGATCATAGTGGTCTTCCCAGCCCCGGTTGGACCGACAATAGCAATTTTCTGTCCTGGTTTAATAGTAGCACAAAAATCATGGATGATGATCTTGTCTTGACTGTATCCAAACGATACTCTGTCGAAATTGATATGCCCATCTATATGGATAGAGGTAGCTGAATCAGGGGAAGAATCGTCATTGTTCACGGATAAAGCATTCTCGCTTTCGTGAAGCTCTTCAGGTTCCTCGAGAAATTTAAAAACCCGTTCGGCAGCTGCAGCAGTCTGCTGGAGAATGTTGGAAATATTGGCAATCTGGGCAATAGGTTGGGTAAAAGAACGAGCATACTGAATAAATGCCTGGATTCCCCCGATAGTCATTGTCCCGTTCGCTGCAAAATACCCACCTAAGATACAGATAGCAACATAGGAAAGATTTCCGATGAATATAGTAATAGGTCTCATAAGGCCAGAGAGAAAATTTGATTTCCAGGCGGATTTATACAGCTTATCGTTATATTCGCCGAAAATCCTTACCGAATCCTCTTCACCATTGAAGGCCTTGACCACAACGTGCCCACCAAGCATTTCCTCAACATGTCCGTTCACATTCCCCAGATAATTCTGCTGATCCTTGAAGTATTTCTGCGATTTCTTGACAATGTAAATGACAACGACAAGGGAAATCGGGATGACACACAACACAACCAGGGTCAGCTTCCAACTGATCGAGAACATCATAATGGCAATACCTATGATTGAAGTAACAGAAGTAATAATCTGGGTCATACTCTGGTTCATGGTCTGACTTATGGTATCGACATCATTGGTAATCCTGCTGAGAATCTCGCCATGCGTGGTTTTATCATAATATTCTAAGGGAAGTCTGTGTATTTTCTCGCTGATATTTTTTCTCAGCCGAAAGGTTACTTTCGCGGTAATCCCCGACATCATGAAACCTTGCAAATACATGAATGCCGCACTTATCAGATAGAGTCCGACCAGCCTCAGGAGGATCCCTCCGATTCGTGAGAAATCTATACTACCGCTTCCTGCAATCTGAGCCATAAATCCTGCAAACAATACATCTGTGGCCTGACCTAACATCTTTGGACCAATAATCGTAAATACCGTGGAAACGATTGCCAGAAGCCAAACAAAAAGTATCATCCAGGTATATTTGCCAATATACTTGATCAGTTTAGACATTGAACCGGAAAAATCTTTGGCTTTTTCACCACCCATCATACCATGCATCCCTGGTCCATGTCCCATAGGACCTCTTTTGGGGGGTATTCTTCGTTCATTTGAATTTTTGCTCATGCAAGTTCCTCCTCAGAGAGTTGCGAAGAAGCAATCTCATAATACTGCGAACAATTTTTCAGTAATTCTGCATGGGTTCCGCAACCAACGATTTTCCCTTCATCCAAAACAATGATCTGTTCGGCCTTCATAATAGTACTTACCCGCTGGGCTACAATAATAACGGCACTTGAACCGGTATGATTTTTTAGCGCTTTTCGCAGCTTGGCATCAGTCTTGAAATCCAAGGCCGAGAAACTATCATCGAAGATGAATATCTCAGGATTCCTTATCAATGCACGAGCAATGGACAACCGTTGTTTCTGCCCTCCGGATACATTTGAGC
>CAYYPJ010000327.1:0-2068 GCA_964473495.1 uncultured Spirochaetales bacterium | reverse complement strand
ATATGAAAGTGGTTAAAATGCTGAAAAACTGATTCGGCCTGTTTATGGATCCCTTACATTCAATATGGAAATAGAAACGGAGAAGATGAAATGAACGAATTCTAGAAAGATAGGGCAATTAGCACTTGACAGGAGTCACAACATATGAAACTTCCTGAAAAAGTACCACTCAAAATTTTCTATAGCTGAAATCAGCCTTTATTCTTCTTTCAAAAACTTCATGGTTTCAGCATAGGACTTGCCACTTTTGATGAAAGCATCCAGCAACTCCCGTCTCATCAGCTCATCCTTTTTCGCCATGAGATCCTCAAGGACGGCCAATGCGGAATCGTATCTTCCCTTCACCCTTACGACTGCATCCTGGGCCTTTGCAATCTTTGCATCAATTGAGGCTGCAAGTTTCATTCTTGCCATTTGGTCTTCTTCTCCCTATTCAGCTTCGCTTGTCTATGCTGTTATTTGATACTTGTTCGCCGAGAGCTTTTGCATTGGTCCTGATGTAGTCTGCATCAACAGCAAAGGCCTTCAGTATTGCCTTTTGCGTTGCGGTAACCGCATGGTCCAGGCGGTAAACGCCGTCAAACTGCCTCACCATCTCGATCTTCTCCAGTTCCTTTAATGCTGCAGGGATCGTCATGAAATTCGCTTTCTTTTCGTTCTTAAGCACCTCATCCTTGAGGCAGGTGTAGATTTTGGACCTGATGATGAGTGCAACGAACTCAATGAAGATCTTTGCCGAGGCTGATTCGTCTGAATAGACGCGGAGGCTCTTGCCCCCAAGATATGACTTGTCGCCACGGAATAGCTTCTCCGAGGCATCCCTGCTCTTGTAGAGGCCGATGGCCTCTCTTGCCGTCATCTTCGTGGAAGTGACGATGGAGAAGTATCCGCAGAGACCGATCTCCCGCTCTATGACGCCGGTCTTCTCCTTCGCAAAGAGGAACTTGCTGCCGTCCTCGTTGTAGTAGAGATCAAAGTATGTGGCATAGGCATCACCGAAACGAATGTGCTTTCCCCCATCCTTCCTGAGCAAGGTTGACATGCGCTTGATCTTTGCCTCAAGGGCCTCGCGTTCTGCGTGTTCCTTCGAGATGCTGTGAAAAAGATGGAAGTATCTGTCACATGGATCGCCTTCATACAGCCTTTGCTTGACAGTAGTCCCATACACGTGATGTTCCCCTATCGAGCAGCTTCTGTTTTTTTCGAACGTACCCTGGTTCTCAGTGATGAGTGCACTGACGAGATTGCCCATACCTTTCACCATGATTACGAAATCATAACCACAGGAATCCATATACTGTATGTTGGCCCTGCTGAAGTAGCCACGGTCAAGGATAAAGCCCACCTTCTTGTAACCGTACGCCTTTACCTTTTCCAGCATGTACTGGAGTTGGGAGACATCGACTATCGAACCCGGATACTCCTCATAGAAAAGCGGCTCCCTATTGTCAAGATCATAGGCAATGGCGTAGTTGAAGACTGGGAACCCCTTGTCGTCCTTTGCCTTCCCATATTCCACCATACTGATATCACCGGTCTGACAGTTCTTGTTGGTGGAATCGTAGGAAATGTAGATTTTCTCCCTGTGGTTGCGCTTTTCATTCCATTCGTTCAGGAACGCCACGCTTTGGTCAGTGGTGAGCGACTGGAGGAAATCGGAAACCTTGGAATCGCTGTACACCTTCATTGCCGAAGTGAACAGCGGATGGTTGTATGCATAGTCCGGATAGTACTGCCCAGCGTTGTTCTCACAGATGATGGAGTACGCCGCAAGATCCAGGAAGAGACCGTCGTCGCGGCCGATTATCCTTTCCATCATCTTATCAAGGCAATAGTCGGCGATGATTTTCCTGATGATGAGGAACGAGCCGACCCTGAGGCAGCTGCTTCTTGAGGCCCAGCCCTTTTCCCGGGGAAGTTCTATATCAGGGAAGTGCTTGAGGAAATTCTGATTCGGGCGCATCTTCGTATCATCGTTCTCAGCCTGTTTACCGATGGTGGCACGAATGGGTATGTTGTACTGCTTTTTCGGGTCGTAGGTACGGCCATACTCATAGTTGATATGGAT
>CAYYPJ010000326.1:0-2070 GCA_964473495.1 uncultured Spirochaetales bacterium | reverse complement strand
ATGCATAGCGTTGACGAAGTTCCGCTTTAACGCCAAGATTGTCATAAAAATCGACCAATATTCTTGCATCGTAATAATCATTGGGAGCCCAGTAATAGCCGCTTCCTTCCAAAGCCCAGCCTCTTCCCGTACTGCTGTAATTTCCAAAGCCGGGAATGATCCATCCGCTACGCCGGTTCCCTTCCTCAATAGAAACGAACAAACTGGGAATGTATAAAAGCGGTATATCCATAACCTTTAACGTCAGATCCTGTGCAAACACTTTGTCCCCCGGAATCACTTTCATTTTTTTTGCTTCAACGCAAAAATGCGGATGCTCCAGATCACAGGTAGAAAAAATGCCATTTTTAATGTATAGGGGCTTATCTTCTGTTTTCAATAAAGTTTTACCTTGATAATAGCCTTCTTTTATCGTTGTCTTCCCTCGTGTGATCTTCCCTCGCTGAGTGTCAAGATTGTATTCAAAAAGATGTCCGTAAACGGGAGCATCATTATTTTGTATAAATTCGGGGAGATCATTCCCTTCACCCGGCATGGCGTAGAGAATATTTGTTTTCCAGTCGATCTTCATGGTATCGGCCGTTAATTTGATATTCCCATAATTCATTTTTGATGCCGGATATATGAACATGTTATCATTCGTTATACTGTAATGGGCCTCATTTCCATAATAAAATACAGAGGTATCCATTTCTGTATAGGATGTGTCGGGCTCAAAATGGCCCTCTACTCCAAAGATCGCGAACAAGTCTGAAACATCACCTTTATCAAAAACAATATGAACTGTATCCGACGTCATGTGGTTCATGCCCTTATAAACTGAATCTTTAAAAACATGATAATCCGATGTCACCATTCCGATCATATCTAACCATTCCGGTTCATCATCACGGTTAAATTTCAGATGCAGATGTTTGCCCGTCATATTACTTACTTTTTCAATCAATATGTCGGTTGAATCGCCAATAAAGCCTTCTTCACTCAGAGTGACTCTCGGTTCACGAGAAGCCGTTAGTTTGCCAAGATGCCCGTGATAAAAATCCAAATGCATTTCGGGCCCGTACATATCTATCTGCTGATATTTCAAGTGGGCATTCCCGTAAAATGCCACCGTTTGAAGTGAATCGTCATAGAACAATGAATCACACCAGGCGGAAGATGAATCCTGAAGGACATAGACACTATCGGTGGCGATCAGCCATCCTCCCTCCATATTACCGATCATTTCCCCGGCAAAGACTTCAAAACGCTTCTTTCCATCGTCTAATGTTTCGTAGACCGATGCGTCTTTATGTCCGAAAAACTCATCTGTATCTAAACGATATTCCAACTCTGCCCCGCGCATGGTAATATGATTGACCGTATCACTCATCATGGCTTCACCATAAAGCCAGGCACGATCATTTTGTTGATCGAACAATAGAGAATCCGCATAGGCATAAGAGATACTATCTTTGATCTCTACATTCCCCTTCGCAAAATATATGTCATCATCAAGATTACCAAATAAGGAAAGGGCGGAAAATTCACGACTGTCATAATTTATATTTAACGGTGTAGAGACATCCAGGTCTTTAGTATCGGTATTATACTCGCCTTCTTGAAATTCAACGGTTACGCTATCATCATAAATGCGAACATTTCCAAATAAGCGCAGAAGATCAAGATCAGTATATTGATATACCCGATCGGCAAAGAGATGGATATCTCCTTGCTTCAGGTGAACTTCCTTATCAAACATAAGATATGTACCTTCGGAGCCATCTATTCCTTCAGTAATATCTTCAGTCACTTTTTGCATGGTAGCAGCATGCAGAAGTTCAATAGGTTCGGACTCCGCAAAAGCAACTCCCAGCATAAGCAAAGAAGCTAGAATATACCTTAGGATTTTCATATTGTTTTGATGCACCGCGTTCATTATTTGTTTCCGTTAGTCCCAAACTTTAAATGTAAGTTGATTTAAAGTAAAAAAGAAGGTGTTATTCTGGGGTCTGGGGACGGTACCTCACACAAAGGCACAAAGTACCACAAAGATACAAAGAAGAGAATTCTCTATCCACAAAGGTAAAC
>CAYYPJ010000325.1:0-2073 GCA_964473495.1 uncultured Spirochaetales bacterium | reverse complement strand
GGTTAGCAAAGGCTTCACAATACGTATACCGGCTGTATGATAAACAGGCCACAAAATCGAGTAGGCAGGGGCCTCACGGCCCCAACCTCTCACACCACACCGGCATACCGTTCGGTACCGGGCGGTTCAATTTAACGACATTACCAATTGACACATTTATGTGCATCCATCAGCCACCTTGCTTCTAGCTCTGCCTCGTACTGCCCACATAGGTGGTCATTGAAGTCAAGCTCATAGTCACGACCCATTCGTTTCTGGTGCAGTTCTCTGTAGATGTTCTCGAAGTTCCGTAATCCAAAGTACTCAACCAGCATCCTGTTGGTTATCAGACGACCCATCACGCTGCTCATTTTCCAGTAGCTATGTGAGGACCATCCTGTATTCCTTGTAATCTGCCATTCGAGCACTCCAGCTTTTCTGAGATGATGTTTCCGACTTTTAGCAGTCTTCCACAGCTTCCACATATATTGCCGTATCCTTCGTCTTAGCCAAGGGAGAAAATCTTTTATCAGCCAATTGAAGAAGGTTCCCCGTGCATAGTAGCCTAGCCATCCCAGCACGGTCTCGTTCACCTCCTTGATGACCTGATATATCGTCACTCCTCGGTTCCTCTTGGTTATTTCCTTGATTCTTGCCTTGAGCTTCTGGATCTTCTCATCTCTTGGTTTGCACATCCCTCTTCCGTACTTCCTGCTACTTCGTGTAATGAAGGTGAATCCCAGAAAGCAAGAACCTATCACGTTCCTGGCTTCGGTCTTTTCGACGTTCACCTTCAGCTTCAGCTTGCCTTCCAGATACTTCGTAGTGTGCTTCATCACACGTCTCGCCGCATAGTCGGATTTGGTGAAAAGCTGGACGTCATCGGCATAGCGCACGAATCTGAGCCACCTCTTCTCTATCTCTCTGTCAAACGGCGTTAAATAGACGTTCGCCAGCATTGGACTCAGCGGGCCACCTTGGGGAACACCAAGTTTGGTTTCCTCACGCTTACCGCCAATCATCACCCCTGCCTTGAGGAATACAAAGATTAGTCTCCTAATGTCCTTGTCCTCCATATCCTTATCTACTAGTCCCATGAGAATATCATGGTCCACTGTATCGAAGAACTTTGAGAGGTCGAGGTCTACCACATAGTCGTAACCCTCGGACATATAGGCCTGGGCGAGTCGCACTGCATCCTCTGCACTTCGTTTCGGCCTGTACCCGAAGCTATAATCCGAGAACGTCAGCTCGAACACCGGTGTCAGCACCTGCACCATCGCTTGCTGTACTATTCTGTCCCTCACGGTTGGAATGCCCAGCAGTCTCTTCTTGCCGTTTGTCTTGGGTATCTCCACCCTTCTGACAAGACTCGGCTTATACTTCCTCGTGATGATCTCGCTGACAATCCTATCCTTGTCCTTCGTAAGGAACTCCGATGCATCTTTGGCTAGAATGCCATCAATGCCCGGGGCTCCATTGTTAGCCCTGACTTTCAAGGCGGCCTTGGTTAGGTTGTCATCGGAAACGAGCTTCACACATAGCGCGGTGTTCGGCACCCTCATGCCTTCTCTTGTCATAGTTTCCTTCCTCCCCTGCTATACAAATACAGGTTACAAGCCGGCCATTTGGTTTTCACAGTCGATTCTCCCCCCTTTGTAACAAGTTGACGTTTCCACTCTCAAGAGCGTTTAATCGTTCAGCCCTTCACGGCATTCCGATGCCGCTACTATGGCTTCTGCTGACTTCTGTGTCCGATCAGTATCTGTCGCTTTCACACTCCATATACCTTGTCCCCATCATCACCGATATTGCAGGCTAGAAGACAGGACACAGACCTCCCCAGTTAAGAGCAATAACTTTCATCCCATGTAGCCACTGGATTTACCTGTTGACCTTGCGGTTGGACTTCATCCCATTTAGCAGACTCATCCTGTCAACCGGCCTTATATCCAATTTCTGTTCGTTGGCTCGGGACTTTGCCATAAGGCTTCCTTCACACAATCACTCGCATGATTGCACTTGCCGTCAGCTAGTGGTTCTACCTCTTGGTAGTACCGCACCCACAGTGGACTTTCACCACCAAGTTATTGC
>CAYYPJ010000324.1:0-2079 GCA_964473495.1 uncultured Spirochaetales bacterium | reverse complement strand
AGGTGGCTATTGTAATCCGTGCATACACTTATCTACTGTTCATGCGTTTGTCCTGGAGACACGGCAATCGATACAGTAGATATACACGGTTATGTAATGTGTCTATATGGTTATATAGGTTACTAGGTACTATTATCTATAAAAATAGTAGGTATTATCCATCGATTTTCCTTTGCCCATGGTGTAATATAATATTATCTTTATTGAAGGAGCTTTAACGCTTAGATTCATAGAGCTTTGTCTAACTTCTATCATGAGATAGCATGAAAAGTTTTATGATAATTCCGATTAACAGGAGTATTTTATGGATAAGAAATCAATTCGAACATTATCTGATCTGATTATCACCGCAGCCCAAGAATATGGTGACAAACCAGCACTGAGTTATGTTGATGATACCCCCTGGTCTTTTAATGACATATATCAAACGGCCGTTACATTCTCACAAAAGCTGACAGCAAAAGGAATCAGGCAGGGGGATCATGTAGCACTCCTCTCTGAAAGCAGCCCCTATTGGGGTATCGCATACTTTGCCGGCATTCTAACAGGAGCCGTTATAGTGCCCATTCTCCCTGACTTCCACGCAAATGAGATTGATACCATCATTGAACATAGTGAAGCATCATGTATTCTAGTATCAGAAAAGAATCAAAAGAAGCTCTCATCTGCCCTGCAGAGTTCCGAGGTAATGGTAATTCAGGAAGAGATCATGAGACCGAAAGGACATCTTCCGGTAGTCGGTTTTACTCCTCCTACCATTTCAGAAGATGATCTAGCCTGTATCATATATACGTCAGGAACTACTGGTAGTTCAAAAGGCGTCATGCTTACCCATAAGAACATCCTTTCAAATGCCTTTGCTGCACTGAAGATTCCGAATTGGACAGAAGAGACTCATGCCTTATCGATATTGCCGTTAGCACATTCATACGAATTCACTATGGGTTTCATTACTCTACTCATTCTAGGTGGAACTAATTTCTATATGAGAAGACCTCCCTCAACAAGCGTTCTTATACCGGCATTGGCAAAGATCAGACCGCAGATGATGCTCACCGTACCATTGTTGATTGAGAAAATCTATGACGGTATTAAACATAAGAAAATAGACAACCATTTCATCACAAGGATTCTATACAAGTTCCCGCCCACAAGAATTATCCTGAACAAAATAATAGGAAAGGGATTAATTAAAACTTTTGGAGGACGATTGCACTTCTTCGGAATAGGAGGAGCTCCTCTTGATCATAAGACTGAACTCTTCCTTCGTGAAGCACATTTTCCTTTCTCAATCGGGTATGGACTCACGGAAACTTCTCCTCTCATCGCCGGAGGACTCTCTGCAGATATCCCTTTTAGTTCTACAGGACCGTTCCTCCCTAATATTGAATACAAATTTGTAAAAGATGCTGAACACAAATTCAAAGATGGAGAACTACTGGTACGTGGCTCAAATGTCATGAAGGGGTACTATAAGGATGCAAAAAAGAGTGCTGAAGTATTATCTAAAGACGGCTGGTTTCATACCGGAGATCTAGGGAAAATCTCAAAATCCGGTATCCTTACGATCACAGGAAGAGCTAAGAATATGATTCTTTGCTCTAATGGAGAAAATATCTACCCAGAGCAGATAGAATCCATCATCAATCAAGATCAATTTGTCATGGAATCGCTCATCATTCAGGATAAGAAAACAACAGGGCTTGTTGCTTACATACATTTTGATTATGAACGATTCCTAGAAAAACATAAAGATAATCGTTTAGTTAAAGAATTTCATCATCTTGAGCATCAACTACTCCATCAGAAGGAGCTGCCCCTGCAGGATCAGATAAATACCTATATGAACGAGTTGGTCAAGCGTATCAATAATCAGCTCTCTTCATTCGAACATATTGAGAGAATGATTGAGCAAAAGGAACCCTTTGTACGAACACCAACCAAGAAGATAAAACGCTATTTATATGAAGTCTGACCGACAGGGGGAGACCATCTCAGAGAATTCTATCATTGACAGGCACACTTATCCTGAGTTTGGCAGTTACTAATATAAAAAACCCCCACTAATTACTTGTGAGG
>CAYYPJ010000323.1:1467-2089 GCA_964473495.1 uncultured Spirochaetales bacterium | reverse complement strand
GTTCCCTTTCTGCAGCGCTACAACATTCGCGGATCAGTTCAGGTAGGAAAGAATGTCATTGTCATTGGAGGTGGTAATGCAGCTATAGATGCTGCGAGAACAGCACTCAGACTTGGAGCCGAACGTGTGGAGATCATCTACCGAAGAAGTCAGGAAGAGATGCCGGCTTATGCCGAAGAGATCGCAGAGGCTATCCAGGAGGGGGTGAAGATATCATGTCTGACTCAGCCGGTGGAAATTCTGCATACTCCTGACAATCAGGTGAAAGCAGTGAAGTGCCTTCATATGTCTCTTGGAGGATTTGACTCATCGGGACGAAGACACCCGACAGCTGGGAATACTGAACCATTCACGATTAGAACAGACCAAGTCATCATGGCTATAGGACAAAAACTGCAGGCTAAGAAGATTCTTGGAGATATTGACCTCAAACTCAATAATAGATCATATATCACCAGTAATCCATTGACCGGACAAACATCTCTGCCTCAGGTGTTTGCCGGCGGAGACTGCTCAAGCGGACCATCATCCGTCGTGGAGGCTGTCGCTTCCGGTGAACGTGCCGCAGTAGGGATCGATCACTATCTTACCGGTGAACAGCATGCTTTCTGGCACTATGAAA
>CAYYPJ010000323.1:0-1457 GCA_964473495.1 uncultured Spirochaetales bacterium | reverse complement strand
AGGCTATAGTCACTAAGTTTGATCCAGATGAAGATCCTACTACCACACCGAGAGCTGATATACGGCATATATCACTGGAACGCAGACGACATAACTTTGAAGAGGTCGAACGATCCTGGTGTGAAACAGTCGCAAAGAATCAGGCAAAAAGATGTCTTCGCTGTGATTACGGAAAACATATTCGTGAAGCAAATAAGGAGGATGCACATGCCTAGTATAACGATCAACGGTAAGACAACAACAGTGCCGGAAGGTACCACCATTCTGACGGCAGCATCACAGCTGGGAATAGACATCCCGACTTTATGCTATCTTGAAGGTCTCAAACCTACAGGAGCCTGTAGAGTCTGTGTCGTGGAAGTAGAGGGCAGTGAGAACCTTATGGCATCATGCTCTACCCCTGTGAGGGACAACATGGTTGTCCATACCCATAACAAACGGGTCAGGGATGCAAGAAAGACTGTCGTCGAGCTTATTCTCAGTGAACATGAAGGTGACTGTCAGACCTGTGACCGAAGTGAAGATTGTGAACTGAGATCTCTTGCCCACGAATTGGGAATCAGAGAGATCCAATACCAGGGAGAGAAACCGCTTGCCGTAATTGACTCTTCAACTCCGGCCATCTATCGAGATTCAGGTAAGTGTATAAAGTGCCGCCGATGTGTTCAGATCTGTAATGAGATACAGCAGGTTGGTGCTATTTTCCCACAATATCGAGGATACAACACCACTATAGGACCGGCATTCTCCTCTCCTCTTGATAGTGTCGCATGTGTCCAGTGCGGACAGTGTGTTGCTGTCTGTCCGGTTGGGGCAATCATTGAAACTTCTCATATAGATCAGGTCCTCCATGCTCTTGATGACCCAAAGGTTCATGTCATCGTCCAGACAGCTCCTGCGATCAGAGCTGCATTGGGGGAGTGTTTTGATCTTCCGCCAGGGACTCTCGTAACAGGGAAGATGGTTACAGCTTTGCGAGAACTAGGATTTGATGCTGTCTTTGATACCGATTTTGCTGCAGACCTCACGATCATGGAAGAGGGCTCTGAATTGTTGACAAGACTACGCAATAAGTTCCTCCTAAGGAAAAAAGATGTCCACCTGCCCCAATTCTCCAGCTGTTCCCCGGGATGGATAAAATTTGCAGAGTACTACTATCCTGAGATTCTTCCGAACATATCAACATGCAAGTCTCCACAGCAGATGTTCGGGGCAATAGCGAAGACCTATTATGCTCAGAAGATCGGGATCAAACCTGAAGATATGGTCGTTGTATCAATTATGCCGTGTACCGCCAAGAAGTTTGAAGCATTAAGGCCGGAAATGCGCGCCAGCGGCGTTCAGGATGTGGACTATGTGCTTACTACCCGAGAGCTTGGAGAGATGATACATATGCAGGGCATAGATTTCATCAACCTGCCTGACGGCACTATGGATGCACCCCTCGGTATATCAAC
>CAYYPJ010000322.1:0-2097 GCA_964473495.1 uncultured Spirochaetales bacterium | reverse complement strand
TTGCTGCAAATTCATTTACTGTGATGTTTTCTGATTCTTGAAGTGCTCTGAACGTTGTAAGGTACTGTATCTTCTCCTGATCAGTGAACTTTCTTCTACTTTCTGCCATGCTGCGTCCCTCCTTGTTACGTGAAGGATACTACAAGGGGGAGCAGAATTTCGAGGGAATTTAAGTTTCGCTTACAGACATGCTGATATCATAGCAGATGAGAATCTGATCGAACTTGAGATATGGCAGTATGATCCTCGCTTGCTGACAGATACTCAATGTGTTGATATCGCCTCATTGAAAGAGAGTCTGAAAGGGCTGAGTGATGAACGAGTGGATAATGTCATTGCCGATGGGATGAGGGAAGAACCATGTAAAATAAATAAGGAAGTATAAGGACGATATGTTTCGATCAATGTTTGCCGTATCGGTAACTGAGCCTGTTTCTATAGGTAGTGAGGTACTGTAAGATGTTGATCTATGGCAATCTTATAATCTCTCTTTCAAATCGGACGGTACGATGAACATAAAACTTTTCCTCTCTTTAACCTTAATCAGAAGATTGAAGGAGTCAGACAGTTCCAGCAGGTCCTTTCTCGCAGTCTGGTAGACAACTTGATGAATGTTCATGTACTCCTGTATGGAATAGATCGTACCAGGAGATCTAATAGCTTTCTGCAGGAAAACTCTTTGTCTGATATTCAGTCTACCTGAGAGTTCCGAACTCATAAGCATATTTTCCAGTGAAGCAGTCTGTGCCATTTTACGTTTGACATACTCCTGCAGATCATCCACTGCTTTTCTGATAACAGATAACTGGTAATCGATAAAATAGGTCAGATCATTCTCGTCAGACTCTGTATAGAGAAAAGATCTGGCATATTGAGACGGAGATTGTTTGAGTATCCTTGAAATCGAGATGAATTCTGATAACCAGTACCCTTTCTTCAACATCATCCAATAGAAAAGAGCCCTGGCTGTCCTTCCGTTACCGTCTACAAAGGGATGAATATATGAAAGAAGGAAATGCAGTATGACTGCACGGATAATCGGGTGAATGAAGAGTTCCGAATCTTCTTCATTGGCAAAAACACAAAGCTGATTGATCCTCGTTTCTATCTCAGAGTGTTTCGGTGGAGAGAAGATGATCGTATCATTATCAGCTATGACATGAATATCATCATCCCCATCGCGGTACATTCCGCATTTCTGTTCATTATCCAGCGTATTCCTTGTAATGATACGATGGATGGTCATGATCAGTTCGGGAGTCAATCTCTCATCGGTATAATTCTTTAATTGCATGATGGCTTCATAGTTATTGACGATCATCTGTTCACTTCTGTCTCTCGGTGATCTTCCCTCCTGCAGCATCTTCTTTGCGATATCACGAGTAGTGACGGCCCCTTCCATCTGGCTTGAAGTTATTGATTCTTCCATGAGCGAATTGATGATATAGTAATTCTTCATTTGAGGATTGATAATAGGCTTCTTTACAGGAATATTCCCAGAAGCAATCTGATCCAGATAGTGGGTCAGTTCAGAGAATGAATCAAGCATAATGAATTTGAAAGGAGTGTGATACATGCCACGTATAGGGAGCTGTCTGTAACTGCTCTTCCTGGCTATCTTGAGCATGATCCACCATATTTCATGGTTCTGAATACCCTCAGGTAGTTCAATATATTTTAATTTATCCCAGTGACGATATACTCCATGGGAATCAAGTAGCTGAGGCGATTCAATAAGCTTCAAGAGAAGTGATGGATCAGTCTCTCTCAGTTCCTTTAAGATATTTTCAATATTTGGAGGATTATCTGGAATTCTCATAAACTACTCCTATCTCTATACTATAGTAGTATACTATACTACCACAACTACTAAAAATCAATAAAATAGTAGTTAACTACTATAATATATAATACTAGTGTAACTACTCAGGTCTTGTGATACCCATGAGTTTAGGAATGACAGGGAAATTATACTGTCCACATAAGAGATTGATGCTGTTAGTCTCTTATTTTGGAAGGTTCGGTGGTATTCTGGACTTGACGGAGTCCGGAAGCCGGTGGTCATGCGACCGACATTGTGAAACGAGTCTAAATGAC
>CAYYPJ010000321.1:0-2112 GCA_964473495.1 uncultured Spirochaetales bacterium | reverse complement strand
GTATCTTGGAGAGCAGGCCGGTGATGCGATAGCTCGTATGATATATGGAGAGACGAACCCGTCAGGTAAATTGCCTTTCTCGATGGTAAAGAACTGGGATGATATGGAAGCAGCAAAGTGGTATATCGAACATCCTGAACATATGAACATCCTAAGGGCTTATGGACCTCAGGGAAATCCAAAAGTACGAAGAGTCACTCCTATGGAGTATGGTGAGAAATTGATGGTCGGGTATCGTCATCTCGATACTAACGGTATAGAGCCTCTCTTTCCCTTCGGATTCGGGCTTTCCTATACCACCTTTGCTATAGATGCATATACGATCGAAAAGAAAGAAGAGACTATAGAAATCTCTTGCAGGGTAAAGAATACCGGGAAGACTGAGGGGTCAGAAGTGGTGCAAGTCTATGTCCATGATGTTGGATCCTCAGTGATACGACCCCTTCAGGAACTGAAAGGCTTTGAGAAAGTGAGATTGATGCCGGATGAGGAGAAGACAGTCAGGATTTCGCTTGCACGTGATGCTTTCTGCTTCTATGATGTGATCACCCATGATTGGATCCTTGAACCCGGGATCTTTGAGATTCGGATAGGAACTTCATCAAGAGATATCAGGTATAGAGAGGAGCTGGAGATAACTCACATGAGATAATCAGATCCCATTGAAGTATTGCGTTATGAACAAACATTGGCAGTTCGTATGTTGACATATTGAATACTCTTGTTATAGTATACTTTTCACAAGCCCGAATGGCGGAATTGGTAGACGCGCTAGTTTCAGGGACTAGTGTCCGCAAGGACGTGGAAGTTCGAGTCTTCTTTCGGGCAACAAGATTATTTTATAACACCTTACATAGTAGGGAGTTGTTTTTTTATAAACTGAAAAGTGTGACCAAAAGTGTGACCAAAAAGCATATTTACAGATATCTAAATACCGATTATACTTACCACATGAAAAGTAAATATCGGTTTAGGCATCCCTCTGGTAGGGCCATTCAAGTAACCTTTGCACACATTCCGGGAAAGTGGTTATCTACCGGAACTCACGATAGAACTGAAGCTGTTCTCTGGGCTGAGAAAAAACTTAAAGAGGATCTTGGTGTAACTGTCACAAAGAAGAATCTTACTTTCAAAGAGTTTGCTACAGGCTTTTTCTCAGAGGACTCCCAAGGATTTCGTAAGCGAAATGAGAAGCGCAAAAAATTCTATTCAGATCACTATTATAAAGCTCATCAGGGAAGGTTGGATAACTATATTATCCATAGATTTGGGAGTTTCCTTTTGTCTGCGTTAACAGATGTCATGATAGAGGACTGGTTTGTTGAGTTAGTTAATCCTAGAACCGGTAAGGAACTCTCTGATGATTCAAAGAATAAAGTACTTTTCTGTATTCGGATGGTGCTACAAGAGGCCAAACGACAACGATATATCAAAGACAATCCTGCTCAGAATGTGAAAGAAATCACTGCAGAACATGTAAGAAGAGAACCTTTCATGGATATTGAACTGTTCAAGATGTTCCCCAGAAACGAACAGGAATTGGTGAACATATGGGGATCCCGAATGTGGGCTGCTTATTTCTTAGTGATGAGGGATACCGGATTTCGTCCTGGTGAGGTTGCTGCACTTACACCTTCCAATATTAGTGAGAAGTATCAGGGTGTCTATACCGAAAGAAGTATTGATTATCGTACAGGTGCTGTAAAAAACCGTATTAAGACATCAGATAAAGGTTTTAAGTATAAAGTAGGTTTGTTGTCAAGGCAGACCATGAAACAGACTCACAGACTTATAGAAGAGACTTCTATAGCAGATGATGAACTCCTGTTCCAAGTTAAAAAGAGTAGACCTATTATTCCCGATACGGCAAATAAGCATCTACGATTATCTATGGAACGTGCAGGTATAAAACTTGATGGGAGAACTCAGTATTCCCTACGGCATTCTTTTGAGACACATCTTGTGGGTAATGTGGACCAGAAGATTCTTCTTGAACTTATGGCTCATACCAGTTTCAGAAAAGAATATGACCACCGGTCTCCCGAAGATATTCTGAAGCAATTACAACCAGCAAGAGAAGTGATAGAAAATAGATCATAAGCAGGGACACGC
>CAYYPJ010000320.1:0-2131 GCA_964473495.1 uncultured Spirochaetales bacterium | reverse complement strand
TAGGTAATCCGTTTCTCGTGAGGGCCGGTTGATAATTCTCTTATGTCGTTTATAGACAGAACGGTGCTGATCATGATACTCCTAAGATATCATGAAAGAAACGTGGCAGAGTGATCTTATAGATTCAATCAATACATTTGAAGAACTAGAACGGCAGTGCAGTCTTACTCTGGAAGAAGAGGCTTGGCGTGATGCCTCCATACGACTGAATCCTGAAGACCGGTTGCGAATACGTATTCCAATACGATACTTCAACCTGATCGATCAGGATGCAGAAAGAAACGATCCCATCAGATTGCAGGTGATCCCGTCGATTGAGGAGATGCATCAACTCGCTGCAGAATCTTCTGATCCTTTGGCAGAGGATGCCTATATGCTCTCTGCGCGATTGATCAGGAGATACAAGAGCCGTGCACTCTTTCTTGCAACCGATGTGTGTGCGATGTATTGCAGGCATTGTTTTCGTCGACGATTTGCCGGTAAAGAACATGGATCGGCAACTGAACAAGAAGTAGAACAGGCGGCACGAGTATTGGCACCTATAAAAGAGATCAAAGAACTTCTGATAAGCGGCGGGGACCCTTTGACGATGAGTGATATACAGATAGAACGTATGATCACGACTTTTCAGCGATACAGACCGGATATGGTGATTCGAATCGGGACTCGGATACCAGTGACGCTTCCTTCTCGGATCACCCGTAGACTCGTTGATAGCTTACATCGTCTCGCTGTGATTTCACCTATCTTTATCATGACTCAGTTCAATCATCCTCGGGAATTGGATGAATATGCAAAGAGAGCACTGGCGATGCTCGTTGATGCAGGTATTCCTCTCTTCAATCAGACTGTCCTCCTCAAAGGTGTCAATGACGATGCTGATGTTCTGGAACTTCTGATGAACAATCTGGTTGCATCACGGGTGAAACCCTATTATCTCTTTCAGGGAGATCTGGCTAAAGGGACTTCTCACTTCAGAACTTCGTTAGCCTTTGGATTTTCTCTTGAAAAAGAATTAAGAAGAAGGCTCTCCGGGTTGGCTATGCCTGTTTATGCAGTGGATCTTCCCTATGGAGGAGGTAAGGTTCCTCTCATTCCATCACGATTGATACGTAAAGAGGGGGATAGATATCTCTTTGAGAGTATGGATGGAAAAAAGATCTGGTATACTGATGTCAGCGAGTAAGAAGAACCAAAGATTATCGATCTCTAGCGATAAGATTCTCTTATGAATAACAATTTGCTCAAAGTAGATCAGGGAATTTGTGATCAAGTACATCTTGTATGGATACTCGTGAAAAGTATTCTATGAAGATGCTGTTCGTATGATTCCAGAAATCACATGCTACGCAATCTGCAGAGAGTTCACAGTTCGCCCTCTCTTTGTCATCTGATGTACAGGGGGCTACATGATACCCTTCATCCACCGCAATAAAGATATCATGGACCGATATGGTCTTGGGGTCTTTTATGAAGGTGAAACCTCCTCCCGGACCTCTCATTGATTGTATGATACCTGCTTTCCTTAAACGGAAAAAGATCTGTTCAAGGAATTCCATTGGTAATTGAGTCTTTTCAGCGAGTGTCTTTATCGATACAGGTTTTCGGTCACTGCAGTGTACAAGATATAATATTGCTCTGAGTGCATATCTGCCTTTGGTGGTGATTCTCATTATTTTCTCCATGGAAAAACTCTGAAAGAGTAAAGCCCAATTTACCAGCTCATGGTAATACAATGCAAATTATATGTAAAGATGCTGAAAGAGGATTGCCCGGAACCCCCGTTGTTTTTTCTGAACAAGAGGGGAGAATGTCGGTATTCCCCTACTGAATGGCGCCATGATGGAACTCTTTGCCGCAATGAGTAAATCGCCTGAAGTATTCATATGCAGCAGATTCACAGTATCAACTAACTGCTGATAGAATGAGACTCTGGGGATATGATCCGGGAAGATGATGCATAGATCCTTTTTGTCCGAGAAGCCCGTAGTATTATGTAAAAGAAATTCTGCTAGTGATGGTTGGTGAAAGATTTCTATCCTGATTTCTGGATATTCCTGTTTGACTGAATAGGCTGTCGTGTATAGAGCCAGTAGATCCCGTCCTGCAATCCTCATAGTATCAACGGCAC
>CAYYPJ010000319.1:0-2131 GCA_964473495.1 uncultured Spirochaetales bacterium | reverse complement strand
ATGCAATAATACTTGTGTATGGAGAAAATGAAGTGGATATACCGCTAAAAAGCGGCTTTCTGCTATAATATCCCGCTTATTTTCAGTATACTCAATAGTTATGTCTCTTTAATGGAAATAAAAATGTATGAATTCCCCAAGAGAATAAAGCAACACCGAACCGAAACAAAGGCTTTAGCCATTTTTTTGTATCACCTCAGAGAATTTGGCATTGTTCGGGATATTAGAGAAAGTGACTACGGAATCGACTTGGAATATGAATTTGTTGATGGAGATCAAGTTGTTGGGCGAGTAATCTATAGTTCCCAAGCACTTTCGTACCACAACAACTTTTAGCAGCTCCTTTCTTCAAATTAGATAAAAGGGTCTACTTTCTCGCTCATTTGCAGGCCTTAACCTTTGCCATTCTCGGGTTTTCTCCCTAGCATGTTACATTTCATCTAAAAGAGCACAAATAATGACGATTCTTCTCTTGAAAATGCTCTACATTATTGTCATTTCTTCCTTGCTATGCTATCATTGTGGTACGAAAATAATAGTACCACACAAGCAAACAGCAGGGAGCGAACTATGGCAATATTTATCAGATACCAGACAAAGCAGGGAAAGACCTATGCGCAACTCATGGATGCCCTTAGAGTTGATGGAAAAAAGAGGAATATCTATAAGGCCAGCCTTGGCATTGTTCTCGATAAGCAACGGGGAGTGTTCAAGTCCAAGGAGAGAGGTATCTATTCGTTTACCCTAGACGGTGGCTATACAGATGCTCCGGCAGAGGTTGAGATATTGCATTCGGATACGAAGAGAGAAAAACTCATTCTAGATTTTGGTGATAGCTTCATGCTAGAACGGTACCTGAGAGACCATACACCCTTCTCGGAACTATTTGACGATATCCTGCCCAACCAGAGGGATACGTTGCTTTCGCTCATCCATTATAGGCTCCTTACTAACAAAAAGGCCTATATGTACGCTCAGCCTTGGTATGAGGGGAACTATACGAGCATTCTGTACCCCAAGGCCCGGCTCCAAAGCCAGAGGATAAGCGATTTTCTGGTAGCCTTGGGCTCGGAAGAAGTCGGGAGGGACTTCTTCTCCTCCTATCTCGGGCTACTGTATGCAGGAAAGGAAGGTACAGGAATACTCATCGACAGTACTGGACTGCACAATGCAGTGGACATGCCACTGACCGCCCTGAGCAACCACAATGGAGATATACAAAATGAGATGAGGTTGATATATGTCATTGACCGCATCAGTGGTATGCCTCTCTATCTCCGCTACTGCGCCGGCAATGTGCTGGATATAAGCACCTTACGTACTACCGTGGAGGAGCTCAAACAACTAGGGGTGAAGACAGACTTCGCTCTAGTTGATGCTGGTTATTACAGTAATGACAATGTCGATGCCCTCTATGCAGACGACATAGCCTTTGTCTCCAGGGTGGGTACCAACCGCAAGCTATTCAAGAATCTTGTCGAAAAGCATGTAGGGAGCTTGCGGCAGGCCAAGTACATGGTGCCGTTCGGAAACCGCGTTGTCTATATGAGGAGGTTCACTGTCGACCTCCACGGCCATGAAGGCTATGCCTATCTAGGTTTAGATATGGACAGCCACAATAGGCAGGAAAAGAAGATCTCGCTGCAGGCCCTGGGCGACAAGCTATCATTCGAAGATATCGACAGTAAGATGAGAAAGCTTGGCTCCTTCGTCATTGTCTCCTCGGATAAGATGGATTGTAAGGACATTCTACCCCTATACTACACCAGAGTGCAGGTGGAACAGGTATTTGACATAGCAAAGAACAACGCTGACCTAGTACCCCTGCGTATTCAAGGGGAGGAGACTCTTCGAGGGCATCTGATGCTTACTTTTCTTTCGACCATACTCTTCCAGCTATTGCAGAAGGACCTACTACTTCACACCCAGAAAAAGGATAAGATTAATCCTGAAGGCAGCTTCCTTGTACTGAAGAACCAGAAGTGTAAGGTCTATAACAAGGTGATCATCCCCCAAGAACCCACAAAGAGAATGAACGACATATACAAGTTACTAAAGATCAAAAGTCCCCTATCCATTCCCTATTAAAGGTTTTGCTGTCTGTGGTACGAAAATAGGGCGGGAACTATAG
>CAYYPJ010000318.1:0-2157 GCA_964473495.1 uncultured Spirochaetales bacterium | reverse complement strand
CACAAAGCTTATTTCGAATTAGAGCGGAAAGCTTGCCGAACACGTGCTATGTATTCCTCAAGTGCATCTGCATAGCTCTCTAGTTCAGCAGTATAGGTATCCAATAACAAATAGTTCTGCAGGAGCTCCGATTCAGTCTGGGGGGAAGGGTTGAAAACCCCTATGGGGAATTCTGGTCGCAGGATTCCAAGCTCTGGAATCGCAATCTGGCCAGGGACTTCACGTACGGTCCTGCAGCCGCTTATGATACCGATCAACACTATGGCTGCTAATAGCAGCAGCACTCTGTTTCGCTTCATCTGATAACTCCTTACTCTCCTCTGGCTCCGGGATCCCTGCTTCTAAATCCTCATGTTCTTCCTGAATCTGCTGGACTTTCTTAGCAGTCTTCTCCTTGATCTTGTCTACTTTCTGTTGGAGCTGCTTCTCCTTTTTCACCTGTTCAAGCTGCCCCTTCAGGACCTCGATCTCTTCCCTCTGTCTCTGAATTTTATTGGTCCTAGTCTCTCTGTAGAGCAGCAGAGATCCTATGAAGATACTGACTCCTACTATCCATCCCATGCTCATTCCCCTTTGATCTTATCTACTATCTTGATACCCTTGTCAGTTGCCACATAGGCAGTAGACAATGTTCCTGCCACCGTCACGATCTGTGTGATCGGGATCTGGATCTGGGGGACCGTTGTCTGGAGTACCAGAGAGATTACTACCATGGAACACCAGAAGATCACGATCCACAGCGTCTTATGCTTTACCTTCCCCTTCGAATCTGTATATGCCATGTAACCTCCTAGGAAATGATTTTCTCTATGATGATAATACCTGTGGAAACTGTCCCAATAGCCCCAAACACCAGACGGAGCACGGTTACTCTCCAAGATTTCTTTTGTTGTATTCCTGATTGTATGTCAGTCGACCGTTTGTTGATTGGACAGGATTCTTCCCGATTAAGTTTGAACTGTTGGAATTCCAGTCGGAACTTTTTGAGATCCACAGCATTATCTTTTACGGCTTTTGCGAATCCGTTACCAACGAGCATTTGATCTAAGCGATCCACCTGGCCTGCCATTTTGTGTAACGTCGGCTCCATGGTATCAATTCGATGTTGATTGCTTTTCACGTTTTCATACAACGCTTGGATAATTTGTGGTGCATTCTCTTGTGTTACTACGATGTCCATTGGGTCACCTCTTAAAAATCACGTATGGTCTGCAGATCAGGATCTTCGAGCATATCTTCTATCTCTGCATATACAGCGTCGGTCTTCACGCAGTCGTAGATGTACTGATAGAGAGCAGAGGTGTCTCGTAATGAAAATTCTGCAGGTAGCCTGAAATTGTATGTTCGGTTGAACAGGGGCTCTGGTTCGTTATACGGGCATTCAACTGGCATAGCTTTTTCGTTGAGTAGCTCCTGTGCATCTTCCTTTGCTATGAATTCCACCATCGCTGCATCAAGTGTTTCATCGAGTAGGCGCTTATAATAATCTTCATGGAGCTTCATCTTTAGACCACTCTCATATGTTGCATAGCCTAATACTGAAACCGTGAGCAAGCCCCATTTTACGAAATAGTCTGCCCGATGTACACGAATGTACAAACGAGTGTTTGCCCTAGTCCGGTTGTAATCCCCATCCACAATTGCTGAAAAGCCCATCATTACCTCCTATTAATTCCACATACTTAAGCTGTTCCTTGCGAGTAAAAAATCATCGGCATATATCGTTGTCTGTACATACTGGGGGTCAGTATTATCGTATCTGGTAGGAGTGTTGAGCTTCATGACATATTTCCCCTGACACGACAGCCCAAGATTCTTTTGCAGATAGGTTGCATCATAGGTTCTCATATGTAATTCATCAAAGTCCTGAGTGCCATCATTGTAAGAAGCCCCATTAAGGTACAATCTCCACCGTTCATAGAAGGCATGTGCTGTCTGAGCATAGACGCCACCAGAAGCCCCATCTCCGAGGTATCTGCTAGCAGAAGTAACCCAACTCGCAGTAGCGTAGTTATAATACTGAATATACAAAGTAACTTGGTCTTTCATAAACCACCAGTTAGCCATATCGGCATAGGCATATGGTCTGTGCCCATGCATATAGTAGCTCCTATTTCCTGTAAGGCGCATGTAGGAGTCCCCGGCTGCTTTTGAGAC
>CAYYPJ010000317.1:0-2159 GCA_964473495.1 uncultured Spirochaetales bacterium | reverse complement strand
TGTCAACTTCCCAAAATTTGTCCACTCAAATCTGTAGACAGTAAGAGAACTGTTCTTATCAGCGTACATCAAGGGAATTCATAATCTCGTCATAGCTCTTTCCGCTCTTGATAAAAGCGGTCATTATCTCTTTAGCCTGAATCTCTTGCTTCTGATCCATCAGTGCTTTAAGCTCTTTGGCCAGAGAGTCGTATCTGGTTTTTGCTTTTGCAAGTAGCTCCTGTTTTTTTGCTATCTCTAAGTTAATAGTTGAAATCGTCTTATTCCGTGCCATCCTCATTCCCCCCGTCTTCCGGTAATATATCCAGCATTGAACTGCTGCTGTCGAGCAGTTTTCCAATCTCAGTAGCTTTTTGCTGTACATCACTCTTATCAAGCCCGAATGCATGTAAAATGGTCTTCTGTGTCTTTGTCACTGCATGATCCAGCCGGTACAGGCCGTTGTCTCTCCTTACCATCTCTATCTTTTCCAGTTCCCGCAATGCTGCAGGAACAATCATGAAGTTCTTTTTTAAATCCAGCCTGAGCACCTCCTCTTTCAGAAGTGTATATATCCTATTCCGTATGATGAGGGCAACGAATTCAATAAAGAGCTTCGCAGAGACAGACTCCTGAGACTGGACCCTCATGCTTCTGGCCCCAAGGAACGTTTTGTCTCCACTAAACAGTTTCTCCAATGTGTCACGACTTTTGTAGAGGACGAGAGCTTGTTCGGCCGTCATCTTTGTGGAGCTGACAATCACGAAGTAGCCACAGAGTTCAAGCGCCGCCCGTATTACCTCCTTTTTCTCTCGTGCATAGAGGAATATGCCGTCCTTATCATGGAATATGTCGAAGTAACGGCTGCAGGCTTTGCTGAATTCAATTTTCTGTCCCTCAAGCTGAGCAAAGAACGTTTTCTGGCGGCCAAGATGAGCTTCAAGCTGTTCGCGTTCCGCTGCTTCCCTCCCGGGATTGTGGTAGATATGAAACCACCGATCATGCTCATCGTCAGCGAACAGTTTCTGCTTGATCGTTGTTCCGTACACGCTATATGACCGTATCGAGCAGTCCCGATCGGTTTCAAAACTCCCTCTCCTGCTCTTCACCAGGTCACAGACAAGACTCTTCCTTCCCTTTACCATCATGATGAAATCATATTTCTCTTCATCCATGTAGCGGATATTTCCCTTACTGAAGTATCCACGGTCCAGAATAAACCCTATCCTCCGGTATCCGTACTCATGGACCTTGTCCACCAGGTACCTGAACTGCGCAACGTCATTGATTGAACCAGGATACTCTTCGTAGAAGAGCGGGACCTTGTTCGTCTTGTCGTAGGCAACCGCAAGATTAAAGATGGGCAGCCCCTTATCATCCTTTGCATGCCCGAATTCAGCTATTTCAACATCGCCAGCCTGGCAGTTCTTGTTGGTTGAGTCATAGGAAATATAAATCCGCTGCCGGTGATCCCGCTGCATATTCCATGTATTGAGAAACCCTATGCTTTGATCCTTAGTCAGCGAACCGAGCAGTCGGGAGACACTTGAATCACTGTATATCTTCATCTTGTCAGAAAACAACGGATGGCAGAATGCAAAGTCAGGGTAATACATCCCGGCATTGTCCTCGGTGATGATCGAGAAAGCGACAAGGTCAAGAAAGAGTCCGCAGTCCTTCCCCAGCCATTTCCTGAGCATCTGTGCAATCTGATATTCCTCCATCACTTTGCTGATGACCAGGTATGAGCCAATTCTCAGGCTGCAACTCCGATATGCGAACGGACGAACCTCGGGAATAATGGTATCGGGGAAGAACTCCAAGTATTTCTCATTGGGGAACATGATTGACTCGTCATCACCACAGATCTTGCCAATAACCGTCCGCTTGGGAACATTGTATTTCTTTTGCGGGTTGTAGACTCGGCTGTACTGATACTCAACATGGATTGATACACCTTTCTTCCTTCTGATTATCTTGCCTGGAATGTCTGGTACAGGCACTTCGAAATCATAAAACATTGAGCTCTCCTTGAGATGTCTATTGTCATCTCAATAATAATACCACAAGTCCGATGAAGATGCTAGAAAAAAGTAAGGAATTTTATGCAATATTAGGATTTATTTACATGTGGTGTATTTGATATTTATTTGAGTGGACAAGAGATTGGGAAGTAGATA
>CAYYPJ010000316.1:1288-2162 GCA_964473495.1 uncultured Spirochaetales bacterium | reverse complement strand
CTAAAATTTGAACTGAATCAAAGGGTGTTACCACCCGTATGCAGATTCGGATTTTAATTTAATAGAATTTGTTAACGATTTTATGCACATAATGTGCAATTATACTAATACATCTTGACAATTTAGCTAGATCATGGCACCATATACAGGTCAGAAAGGAATTGGAGGATCTACTAATGAAACCGACTTCGGTGAGAATCACTGGTATTACCATACACAATTTCAAGAATGTTGTCGAAGGATCTCTGTCTTTCGAGAACATGAGGAAGAATTACAGGGCTAGTATCGTTGGGTTGTATGGACAAAATGGTTCGGGCAAGACCGCGTTGATTGATGCTCTAGAATTATTGAAATACGTGCTCTGCGGGCGTACAATTCCAGAGAAATTTGCAGATTTTATCAACGTTGATTCGGATGTCGCAACGCTTTTATACAATTTTGCTGTTAAATTGCCCGAAAAAACTCCCATGGTGACCTATCAGTTCAGCATAAAATCAGTCTCTGATTCTTCTGAACGGAATGTCGACTCCGTCCAATCATGCGAACATAAGAAACGGGTCTGCGTATTCAACGAGCTCATCAAGTGCCCGATCCTGAGTGAGAAGAAAATCAGGATGGGCAAACTTGTTGATACGGATACTACAGAATTGTTTCTTCCAAGACCAAAGAAACAGCTTCTGGTTGGAAATAGCAAGCAAATCAATACTGATCTTGAAGTCGCGAAAAAACTTTCAAACGCCCAATCCCGTTCATTTGTGTTCTCAAAAGAGTTCCTGAATGCTGTGAGAAGCATGGTGAAGCAATCCGCCAATTCTGACATGGAGCTTTCCTTTTATGCCAATCTCATAGAAAGCCTGGTAAACTTCGGTAGCCA
>CAYYPJ010000316.1:0-1278 GCA_964473495.1 uncultured Spirochaetales bacterium | reverse complement strand
CAACCAATTCCGGCCTTATAAGCCTGAATGCACAGCCATTGGTCTTTAAGTATATAACAGAGAATTCGGGTGCCATCGGCACGATGATGATTCCTCTCAATGAACCAGCGGTAATACCAAAGAAGGCAAAGGACGTAGTCGTAAAAGTCATTAAAACCATGAATGGGGTACTGGAGCAGATAATCCCCGGACTTACCATTCACTTCAAGGATTTGGGGACGCAGGTTCTTCAGAACGGTGATGAAGGCAGCCGAATCCAGCTTATGTCCCACAAGAACAACAGAGAAATTCCTCTCAATTATGAGTCTGAAGGCATCAAGAAGATCGTCTCCATTCTCCAGCTTCTCATCGTCGTCTATAATCAGCCGTCCATCACGGTTGCCATTGATGAGCTCGACTCTGGGGTCTTCGAATATCTTCTCGGAGAACTACTCAGCATCATCTCAGAGAGGGGGAAGGGACAGCTGATCTTCACCTCGCATAATCTTCGCCCACTGGAAACGTTGGATCGAGGATTCATTGCCTTCACAACTACAAATCCTCACAAGCGCTACGTTCGCATGACAAACGTCAAGGAGAACAACAATCTCCGCGACTTCTATTTCAGGGACATCATGCTCGGGGAACAGGATGAGGAGCTCTACGAACAAACGAACAATGCTGAAATAGCGTTTGCGTTCAGGGAGGCTGGAGAATACTGTGGCTCGTAAAAAGATTGTGTTCGTAATCGTCGAGGGGCCTTCCGATGCAGAAGCGCTCGAAGTTCTCCTGAACCAGATATACGACAAGAATTCCGTATACCTTAAGATCATGCACGGTGATGTCACCACCGCTAACGACGTCGGCTCTTCGACAATCCTTTCCACACTTGGAGGGATTCTTGAAACTTACATGAAGGGCAACCACCTTAACAGAATGAATTTTCAGGAAATCGTCCACATTGTGGACATGGATGGAGCATACATTCCTGATAGCGCAATTATCAAGGATGAGACGGCACATAAAACGATCTATTCATTGACGGAAATCCGTACCGACAAAGTCAACAAAATCATTGACCGTAACGCAAACAAGCGCATCTGTATCAACAAGATATCCACGACTCCGAAGCTCCACAATATTCCGTATCAGGCTTATTTTATGTCCTGCAATCTCGATCATGTCCTGTACGACAAGCTTAATTCCATCGATGAGGAGAAGGAGAGAGACGCATTCAGTTTTGCAAAGCGATATGGCCGAAATATTCCGGAATTTGAGAGGTTCATATCCGAATCTTCC
>CAYYPJ010000315.1:0-2162 GCA_964473495.1 uncultured Spirochaetales bacterium | reverse complement strand
CCTAAGCGTGTCTCTAAGAGATATTTGCTGATCATTGGATTGGTGTCCTACATCATAGGGGGATCTAGGAAGCGGAATAACTAATAGTATTGCGACGCTACTATGTTTTCGTGCGATCCTGGGATTCGGGATTGGATTCATCTTTCCAATCACCACGAGTCTTATCTCTGACTTTTACATCGGGGAAGAAAGAATCAGGATGATAGGACTTTCAACAGCATTGGATAACTTTGGAGGGATTATCGCGACGTTACTCACAGGACTACTTGCAGTCAACTCGTGGAGACCGCCATCCATCATCTATTCATCGGCAATCTTCGTACTGTTCTGCGTTATTCTCTACATTCCGCAGATTGTTCCCGTAGAGACAACCTCGGTAAAGACAACAAATTCAGAGGACCAATCAAGTATTACCAGATATATACCAGATATTCTCATTCTCAATAGTATCTTTTATACGATACCATCCACAACATCAATGACGATCCGCACACTAGCTTTGGTACAATCATTATTCTGCGGCAGTATGATGGCTATCCAGAATTTTTGTTCATTCTCGACAGGGATCTTATTCAAGAGAATCTCTCATCTCTTCGGGACGAATGCTCGTTATCCAGGTATGACATTGATGGGTATAGGCTTCTTCTTATTCTCCTTCAATCCTACACAAGTTCAACTGATACTTTCCCTGATTCTCATCGGTTCCGAATATGGGAGACTGACCCCGTACTACCTGCTGAAGATCAGCAATCAGAGATCAGGACATTCACGTACGACAGCACTATCATTCGCAAGCTGCAGTATGTCCCTCGGACAGTTTCTCAACCCTAGTATCATCTCGCTCTTTAAGAAATCTATGCTCCCATGCACCACATCACCGGTTCTTCCCAACATTGTATCTGCAATACTTGGCGTACCAACGATACTCGTTATGTTCTTTCTTGATCATATCGAAAGACAAACGGTTCAGTAAGGACAAGAACTTACTGAATTTCTGCCCCAAAAGGTAAGAATGCCAGTTGTGCAAGTTTGTAGTGTTGTTTTGCAAAAGGAATACCGATGATAGTAACTGCGAATACGAGTGCCCACGTAAGATGATAAAGGAACAACTCCCAGCTAAACAGGATAATCCATAGGATGTTACCAATCAATCCCATGGCACCGAAGGAACCAAGAGAAACCTCTTTTTCAAAAGGCCAGAGAGTCAATGACGATATCTTAAAGCACTGTTTTCCAAATGGTATACCAATGATGGTTATCATACAGGCCACTCCGGCACATGCCCAGCCAAAAGCACCGAGTAAGCCGCCGAAAACCAGCCAAATAACATTTCCTAGTGTATTCATATGGTCAGTATCTCATAGACCTCTCCGATTCCCAAAATCATACTGACTAAATACCTGCATAAAGATCCTATGACAAGATATTCAATCATCTGTCATAATTTATATGAAATGTCCAAAACCCTCCGTCGTTTATTTTGGAGGATGAAATGGCTGTGATTCAAGATGGTTCGATATCACCTGCTCCATAGACCATTAACCAAAATTCAGATTGTTTTACCTTGGACAACTCTTGAATATTTCATTAGCAGATATGAAAAGATGAACATGGTCAGGCGGTATTCCTTGTTCAACAAGTAAGTACAAAATCATAATTATAACAAGTAACTTTTACTATCTTCACTAGTTCAGTTTCCAAATCGTTCTTAACTATAAGATGTCTCTGTTTAGGACAAGAGACTATATGATAGTTGATAGTATACATACTATGACTCGTTCTTTTGCCTTTCGTATCTTTCAATTATAAGTTTCATTCCTTCTTCAATTAAATCATTCGCATTGAGCTTAGTTTTTTTTCAATACTCACTTTACGTGCAAGAATTTTGATCTTAGAATATAATTCGATATCTAAAGTAGTACTGATCCCTTTTCACGGCATTAAATCATCTCACATTGGTCATACCTATGTCATATAGTATACAGAATTTCAACAAGGTGTTAGTATGGATATATCACCTATGCAAAGGAGGTGAAAAGATCAAGTTGTCGTTTGATTTAAAAACAGAACTGGAAATCATATTTTGCAAGTATTTATGAGAAATGAAATTATATTTGCCAATCTTGCTATTAGATTTACTGATCATCTTCACAAAACAAGCA
>CAYYPJ010000314.1:0-2199 GCA_964473495.1 uncultured Spirochaetales bacterium | reverse complement strand
CCGAACTAAATGAATCGTCATCTATCTCACTATCAGGTACTCCAAAGTCTTTGAGAATAGTTTTTATGACATCTGCCGGATTGGTAGTAGAGTTATAGCTAAACTTAGTGGGCATATCTAATATCTTCTGTCCGCTAATCCAAACGCCACAGGCATCCGCTGTTCCATCCAAATCAGAGTCAGCAATTATGGGCTGGAATACTCTCCAAGAATTACCGAACTGGTCTGTCTTCGTGTATTGGTTGAAGGAATAATCCGCAGAAGACCATGTTTGCTTTATACCCCACTCAGAAGGTGCATGTACTTCCTCAATCGTATAAGTTCTGTCTGTCGGGCCAAGAAGATAATATCTATCTCCTTCTATTTCTACAGGTCTGAGAGGAATATATGCAGTACCAAAGCATACAGGCACACAGAGGTCTTCGTCCTCATAATAAACGTCTGGAAATAATGCCTTTACATATTGAGTATTAGGATATGCTCCCTCTAGGTATTTTTGCAAAAAGTCCTCACATTTTAACGTGATGGTCTGATAACCACCGTAGGACTCTATAATATTGAACTTCCATTTAGCGATTAAGGTATCATCTATCAAAAGAGAGATAAGAACGCTACCATCAACGAAATTTTCGGCTGAGTAGGTATTGCCAACATTCCCAATCTCAATTTCAACTTCGCTGGGAGCTATAATGTTCTCTTCAGATTTGCTCCGACTCAATGAAATCCCAGAAAAGTTTGTGACATTAAAAGAATACTCTGTTGAATTGTAAACATAATCTCTTGTTGACCAATGAAAAGACTTATCATTTTTATCAGTTACATCAAACAACCATACTATATCTTTGTGATTTTTTCGCAAAAGGTACAATTGAGTTTCACTTAAGTCCAACATATCAGGAAGTCTTCACTCCGAAAACCCTTAACTTAATAGGCTCAATTGAATAAACTTTGCTTGCCTGTACTGTTCTTTTGAAATCTTCATCAAACCGCACAACATAAATCTGGCTGTCTCTGGGATTTGTCCATTTAAATGTCTTCTTCTTTTCAACAACCAAATAGAACGCAAAGAGGTTATCAGCTTGCTCTCGGGTCAACAAAGGCCATCGCAATGTTACGTAAGATTTCGTATCTCCCAAACTAATCCTTTTTTCTTCATATCCCGTTCCTTGCAAAATAACCTGCCAAGGCTCTTGAGTTTCTTCTATTGCTTCTTGAGGCTCGACCGGTAGAAAGTAATCATAATCTGGCAAGAGGACAGATACTGCTGTCTCCCACTCATAACCTGTCTGCCACTGCCAACCACTAGCCCATTCGTAATATGCCATTACTCTGTCATTTGTTCAATTTTTGCTCTTTTCACAATTGCCTTTTTTATCTGTATTGGTAAGTCCCTAGGTGATGCAACCACAATACCATGCTCATCTAAGTACTGTCTCAACTTCTGTTTGTCCTGATCAGTAAGCATTGTGCTATCTGGCCTAAGTGCTGCTTCTACCACTCTATCAATCTCTTGTCTTGCCCTGTGCTTCAGAAAATTTTGATGCCACTCCACTATGTCAGCCATTGCCGTGCTTAGTGCCTTCTCTTCTTCTGCGTCTATTGTAATTTCTCTCAGTAATGTGCCATCATCTTTGTAATATTTGACTATCATTTATACCTCCTAAATTACTTTGATAATCTCAACACTACAGCCTACTAAGTTTAGGTCGCCTCCGCTGTTCTGGTATACCTGTACCTCCAAATAGTCTCCTGCATTATAAGCCCAAACAATGGCTGTTTCAAGAAAGGTTGCTGCACTGGAATCCCCATCTTTCTCCATGAGACTTAAACCTAGATATGACCCGTTTCTCATAATCCTTATACCTCTAAAACCAGTACTGTTTTGAGCGAATTGAGCTACGGCTCTTATGAAATATCTTCCCCACTTAGTGGCTGTCCATCTATGATTTGTAAGGTCTATTTCGCTTTGAACATCAAACCAACTGGCATCAAAATTTACCTTTGTCCATGCCCCACTAGGAATAGATTGGGCAGCACTTAGATGCATTGCACTTGCACTTTGTTTGCTGAATGTGAATATTCCACTGCTATATGCATAGAATATATCTTGGCCGCCTGCCTTAGCTCTTATCATGTCCTGATCTGCTGACCTTTCCGTCTCAAAACATGTATCACGATCTTCGTCGCAAATCTTCGTTC
>CAYYPJ010000313.1:0-2234 GCA_964473495.1 uncultured Spirochaetales bacterium | reverse complement strand
GTACGATATTCGTCTGTTTCCCGCCTGCTATACTTCCGATATTCGCAGTGGTATCATCATCAATCTGCCCCTGGCGCAGCTTATCAACGATCATACCTGCAATCTTGATAGCATTGATACCATCTTCCGGGGCAAGTGCCGCATGGGCACTGCGCCCGTGTATCGTGCAGTGGTATTTAGCTTTTTGGGGAGCCCGTGTTATGATAGTTCCCGGAGGAGTCTCCCCATCCAGGTTATATCCGTACGCTGCAGTTATCCGAGAAGTATCAAGACCTTTTGTCCCAAGACATCCCAACTCTTCTTGAACAGTGAAGAGGACTTGTAGCCCTCCATGTCGTTCAGGGTGTGCTGCACCGAGAGCAATCATCTCCAATGCCGCTGCTACTCCTGCACGATCATCCCCTCCCAGCACATGCCTGCCGTCAGTATGAATTCTCCCTTCCTCTTCGATGATATGTGGTATCATCTCAGAGGGAATAGGTACCGTATCAAGATGCGAACAGAGGATGACAGGTTCGCTGCCGGGGGAACTCCCTGCCACCTCAACTAACAGATCAGCACTACTCCCCCCAGAAGGGATACTGCTGGAGGGAAACTCATAGAGAGATACTTCTGCAGTATCATATACGGTGATGAACTCTTTAATATAATCGACTACAAGCCCTTCAGAGCAAGAGGGTGCAACTATACTGCACAATGCGATCAAACGATCTTTAAGACGTGATCGTCTGCCCTTATCCAGGGAAGAGATAGAAGTCTTCTCTGGTGATTCCTCTATAGAGTATCGTTTACGGGTATCAGAACTCATGAGCACCGTCTTTATAGAGAATCACCGTCGCATCAAGAGCTGCCTGTATAGCACGTTTCTCCCCTATGAAGAAGAGTTTCTCTTTCTCTGCAAGAGTCGGCTGTTTATCAAGCCAGATATTGGAGTCAGTAGAGACGACCGCACCAGTCTTTACCCCTCTGACACTTCCGACAATGAAGAGTACAGCCGCTTCCTGCTCTGCAGCTTTTACCCCGCAGTCCGTCAAAAGCGTATTGAGCTCTTTGTCCTGGACATAGTAGGCATCACGGGTGAACCCAAGTCCTACTTGATATACCGTACCACGCTCTTTGAGTGCCTGCACCAATGCATTGGTAACATCCAAATCAGAAACAGCCGGGAACTCTACAGGAAGATAGGCCTTAGAAGTCCCCTCCCCCCTATAGGCTGCGTTGATGACCACAGGAGTACCAATAGGAGTAGTCTTCTGCCTTCCACCGGCAGATCCCACTCGTATAAAGACCTTCGCTCCCAACTTGATCAGCTCTTCAAAAGCGATCGATGCAGCAGGACCACCGATCCCGGACGAACAGACCGTGATAGGTACTCCCTTATAGCTTCCGGTATAGACAAGATACTCCCTGTTCTGCGCAAGGAGTTTTGCATCGTCCATATATTCGACGATCCTCTTTACCCGTCCCGGGTCTCCGGGAATGATCACGTACGGGGCAATATCACCCACACGACATCGTACATGTTTTAATACTTCATTATTCATACACTTATACCTCTATGCTCTCTCAATAATGAGATCTTTAGGTTGTACGAAAATCCTGACCGATTTATTGCTGTCTGCCATAATTTTTCCCGGCATGACAGCCCGAACATCATGGGTATCTACCCGCAGGGCATAGGAGGTAGTATTCCCCTGATAATTGGCATACAATACTTCAGCTGCTATCGTGTTGTCCCCGCTCTCATCTGTTATGTGCGTATCATCAGGTCTGAAGAAGAACTCTATCGCATCACCACGTACAAGATCTTTTGTACTCTTTGTCATACGAGTAGAGACAAAAGTGGTCCCATAGACATTGCCAACAACCTTATCCTTTGTACATTCTACCACCGTTCCTTTGAGATTGTTATCAAAGCCGACAAAGTTTGCAACAAACGGAGTAGCAGGCCTTTCATAAATATCTTCAGGCGTCCCCGTCTGTTCTATATTCCCCTCATTGATCACAATGATCCGGGAAGAGAGACTTAACGCTTCTATCTGATCATGAGTCACATAGATCATCGTGATCCCCAGCTGGTGCTGCAGTCTGCTTAACTCTGTGCGCATCTCCTCGCGCAGCTTTGCATCTAGATTTGAAAGCGGCTCGTCAAGAAGCAGCAGATCCGGCTCTATGACAACAGAACGTGCAAGTGCAACACGTTGACGCTGCCCACCGGAGAGCTCTGAAGGAAG
>CAYYPJ010000312.1:0-2267 GCA_964473495.1 uncultured Spirochaetales bacterium | reverse complement strand
TCAAAATGACTAATTTTAGCTAAATTTTAATGAATTTTGACGAACTTGGGTTAAGAGATCTTTCATAAAGGAAAATCCATCAAAATAGATATTTATATTCCTCAATGATGCAGTCGACCATCTAGTCAAATGATTTTATAGTATCTTACTCTTAAACTCTTTCTTTCCATGATGTATACTTTATTCATGAATTTACATATTTCACAAAAAAGTATTATTCAATTGTTTATCTTCATATCCTTCCTTCTTATCAGTTGCTCAAGCATAGTAGCTTCTGGATATGAAGATTCTGATGTACAGAGTATTTATAGTTCAAATCAATTCATCGCATTTTACGACCTGATATATAATGCAGCTCCTGCCAGCCAAATAGAAAAAAACTATATCCTGCTGATTAAATGGATTGATTCAACACCATGCACCCACGGGTCACAGACTATTTGCAAAGCAAGGGCTTCTTTAGTTTTGGGTAAACAGTATATCCTTGAAAAATACTGCAAAGATTATACAAAGGCCAAAGAGTACCTTTCTCAAGGGTTGAAGCTACTAGCGGGAACGAAACAGAAAAATCCTTCCATTGAATATCTTCTTGTGGAAGGTGAAATATATGGTACCTATTTTCTCATGGACAAACATAAGTATTTATTCTCATATGGTGTAAAAGCAAACAACATCACTCAGGCTGTCTGGGAAAAGAATAAGCATAACCCCCGATCAATAATCCTTAAAAGTAATCAACTTATCTACACACCAGCATTCTTTGGAGGGAATACAAAAAAAGCTCGTGTTTTACTACTCAACCTCTTAAAGGAAGAACTCCTCCCCTCAGACATGTTTACTATTTACTCATCTCTTGGCCTCATTGAAGCTAAAAACCATAATGAAACTCTTGCAGATACCTACTATATAAGAGCCAAAGAAATATATCCATATAATGCTTATATCAAAGAGCTCAGATCAAAGCTTTGAACTGAACACTCCATGGCAATAGGAGTAGGAATAGGAATTATTCAACAAAAATATTGACCTTGAATGTTCCTTTGTATAATCTAAGAATACGAGGCTAATAACTATCTATTATGTTATAATTCTTATTATAGGTCTTTATACTCTCTTCTTTTCCTTTAGTAACATTATTTTTATGTATCGAAGAACTCATAAAGCAAACCAGACAACAGGCCCCATGATATCGGTCCTTATCCCTGTAAGAAATGAAGAATCTCATATTGGCGCCTGCCTTCGATCCCTGATAAATCAAACATATGAGAACTATGAGATTATCGTCTTGGATGATGATTCAACAGATAGCACGTGGGATATTATTTGTTCATATGCGAAACGCAGTAATCGTATCACTGCTGTAAAAGGGAACCCCCTTCTATCAGGATGGAATGGTAAGAACTATGCACTTCATCAGCTTGCAGAGCTTGCAAGAGGTCAATACTATCTCTTTGTAGATGCTGATACTATTCACAAACCCGACAGCCTCTCCTTTGCCTATACTAATCTAAAAGAGAACAAAGTAGATATGGTATCAGGATACCCTAAACAGGAATCACTATCTATTTCCAGCCAGATAGTTGTGACTGCTATGCATTTTAATATGCTTTTCTTGACCCCTCTGTGGCTGCAGATACGATCTAGTAATCCACTATTTGCATTTGCTATTGGACAATACATATTTGTACGGGCAGAAACCTTTCATGCGGTTAACGGCTTTGAAACTATTAAGAATGTAATTACCGATGATATACACCTTGCTAGAATAATCCTCTCTCATGGACATCCCCAGATCTTCCTTGATATTGGCAGTGTTGTATCTTGCAGGATGTACAGCTCCTTTCGTTCCTCCTTTAGAGGCATCTCAAGGAGCATCATAGACTTCTTCGACAAAAAACTTATTATACCCCTATTTGCGGTACCTCTCGTCATTGTCTTCATTATATCGCCTACATTTGTACTTCTATATCAGATAGCTACTCACGCGACGGTCTCTTTGATACTGTTGCTTGGAGTAACATTATCCTATGCCGCTTGGGCTCAAACGATGATTTTCCTTCGCTATTCTGCAAAGACAATTCTCTTCTTCTGTCCGACAATGATCCTCATTGTAATCATGTTCATACGCGGTTTCCTTATCACTGTGAACGGTAAAGGATACGTATGGAAAAATCGAATCGTAAAATAAACATCTTCTATACCAGTCTATATTACCGAATCATCTCTGAAATCATATTTCATATTCTGTTTGTTTTGCAGACTATTAT
>CAYYPJ010000311.1:1437-2291 GCA_964473495.1 uncultured Spirochaetales bacterium | reverse complement strand
GGGCAAGATCATACATACCAGTGATCTGTAGATAAGCCTGAACCGACAAGACTGAGAAATCACCAGAGATAACCATAGGATTGCCGAAATCAGCTACCGATTGAATGAAGACGAGGAGCCAGGCACTAATGATGCCAGGGGTTGCTAAGGGAAAGATAATGGTACGGAACACCCTTACCCTTGTTGCGCCAAGATCCATTGCAGCCTCTTCCAATGAAGGATCTATCGCTTGCAGTACCCCTACAAGAGCAAGGAAAGCAGTCGGTGCATAGGCAATGACCTCAACAAGGACAAGTCCTTTCAATCCGTAGATATTTCCTAACAAACCGGCAAAAACTCCTGAACGACCAAACAGAAGAATACAAGCCAAAGCCACAACAAAGGGAGGTGAAACGATAGGCATGGTGGCAATGAGCCTGAAGATCCGTTTCCCCTTCATGGCGGTTCTTGTGATTGCATAGGCAAACATAAACCCGACCAATGTACCAATGGTAGCGGTTAATACACCAAGAACCATACTATTGATAAATGGTCTTATATAATAATGATGACTGAGAACTTCAATATAATTGCCTAATCCAAACTTTCCTTCATACCAGAGGCTAGTCTTACAGACTTGATAGATTGGAAAAACCACAAAGACAATCAACAGATAAAACATAATAAGGATAGTCAGCAGCAATACCGGTTCATTGAAAAGCTTCTTCAGATCATTCATCCTCGCGGTATTGTGTGATATTCGTAGTTTCATAGGATACCACCTCTAGGGATAGATGTAGATAAATCATCTCACCACCGATATATTCGGCGATGAGACTATGCCAATAGACTATTTCCCAAGTCTGTCTCGCCAG
>CAYYPJ010000311.1:0-1427 GCA_964473495.1 uncultured Spirochaetales bacterium | reverse complement strand
GCTTTACTGCATCATAGTCAATCAACTCGATATCAGAGAGTTTTATGGCTCCTTCCGCAACCTGAGCATCAGGATTCACAGGAAGTCGATAATAGGCTTGAAAAAGATTCTGTGCATTCTCTGAGAAACACCAGTCTATGAAGATTTTAGCCTCTTCTTCTTCTTTTGCCCCTTTGATCATTGAGACTGCACCAACTTCATACCCCGTACCCTCTTTGGGGAACGAAAGTACAACAGGATAACCTTTTTCAATTCCTTTTGCTAAGATATCATGGGAAAATGCAATACCAACCGTACATTCCCCTAACCCGGTACGAGCGATACAGGCTGTCCCTGATTTCGTATATTGATGTATATTCTTATCAAAGGATTCCCACCAATCAAGTGCATTATCAAGACCAAGCATCTGGATTCTTGTGGCCCATGTGGTATATGCAGTACCTGAAGTATAGGGATAAGCCATCTCTATCTGATTTACATAGATAGGATCAAGCAGATCATCCCAAGAATCCGGAGCATCCAATCCGTTTGCCGCAAGAAAATCCTTATTGGATACAAACCCTATAGCTCCAGTATAGAATCCATTCCATGCATAGTCCACTGCATGGAAATTTGATGCAAGGGTATAGCCAATATTAGGTTTATAGGGAGAGAGCAGCCCTTTAGATGCAGCATTGATATGGGAAGTATTGGAACCACCAAACCATACACTACCCTGAGGGTTAGCCTTCTCTGCTTCGATCCTTGCAAGGACTTCTCCTGCACTCATACGAACCATATCTACTTTTATCCCAACCTCTTTCTCAAAAGCATCAATATAATACTGTGCTTCTTCGGTATCGAGGGCAGCATATACATGAAGAGTCTTGTAACTCTTTTCCGTTGCAGACTCCTGTGTCCCTGCAGCAAAGATGGGAATCATCACCATCATACTAACAGCTAGAATCAACATAAATTTCTTCATCCTATTTCTCCTTTTTTTGATGTAATTTTATGGTACGCCCGGATTTTTCGTGCCGTCAATGAACAAATTACCTATATATACCCATAATGAATCCATAAGATAATATTTATGACATCCATGATAATATACCTGAAAGTTTACTAATCCTATGTTTGATTTTATTGTTATCATTCAAATACGAAAAACATGATATACTGCCATCTATGGTCTCAGAGATATCACTAAAAAAACAGATGCAGCTGCATTTCTCCATTCTCATAGTACTGATCTTCTTTATTCTGGTATCACTACTTACTGCCTATCTTGCACACATGCTCATTCAGAATACTCGTGACTACACAACAAAAATCGTAAAAACTATCAGCAGTGAAGTAGATCTCCATCTTACCAGAGTCAATGATTTACTTACAGTTGCTGCTGACAACCCACTCTTCTCAAACGCTTCAGAACGCTCAAAGACAGA
>CAYYPJ010000310.1:1778-2293 GCA_964473495.1 uncultured Spirochaetales bacterium | reverse complement strand
TCAAACATCCCACTTATAGTGTGTACATTTACCGTACAATAGAATATATTAATAGTAAGGGGGATATTATGGTACAGACAACCCAAAAACAAGCCAGAATTGATTTGAGAGTCTCTTCGGATATTAAATCTACAATCGAGAAAGCGGCCATTCTTAAGGGACAGTCGATTTCTTCCTATATTCTCAGTAATGTTATTCCCTCGGCGAAACAGGATATTGAAATGATGGGATCCGTTGTTTTATACAACAGAGACAGAGATCTTTTCTTCGATCTACTTCAGAATCCTCCCAAACCGAACAATGCCTTAAAAGACTTGATGAATTCCGAGTCCGATTCCATCGCCGAGTAGATTTGTGGAAATTAATATTGTTCTGGTCTCCAAGGAATTAGAACTCAATGAATTCGACTGCGGGATTCCGGAGATGAATATCTATCTGAGTAGATATGCAGTCCGAAACACAAAGAAAAGAATCGGTAATACCTTTGTTGCCATCAATGGGGAAAATCCGCAGAA
>CAYYPJ010000310.1:0-1768 GCA_964473495.1 uncultured Spirochaetales bacterium | reverse complement strand
GCTATTATACGGTTAGTATGGGACAAATCCTATTTGAAGAACTTACCGAATCTATGACCCCAGAACTTCCCCGTTATCCCATTCCTTCTTTCAGAATAGAAAAACTGGCCGTCGATTCCTCAATGCAGGGAAAAGGACTAGGGGAACTGCTCTTGGAAAATGCTCTAAAGAAAGCATTACAGGTATCTTCTGATGTGGCTGTTTACTGCATTCTCGTAGATGCCTTAAATCAGAAAGCTAAAGACTTCTATCTGAAATACAGCTTTTTACCATTGAACAACAGCGATTTAACCTTGTATCTTCCGCTGGATACGCTGAAACAGTGTTAAAGCACCTTCGCTCAGGGAGGATGTCTGCGATCCGGCATCAGTTAAGGGACACAAGAAAGATGAGAACAAACTGGGGCTTGATGATTTCAAAATAGAAAAAGATCCTGAGGGGCAACCCATAAAAACAGCGTGTCCCAATAAAATTACTGGAGAAATCAAGCAAGGGAGACCAGGAAGATACAGCGCAGGGTTTGTGAAGCATGCCCTTATTAAAGATAAATGTCTTGCTAAAAAACTGAAAAAGAAGGATCTATCAATAATACGATTTACTGATGATACTATACGTGTCGCTTTGCAAAGGCAGCAATTTGAAGGAAACAAGGATTCCATACAGGCATTCTCCCAGCATTGACCACCATATGATCAGCTTTGTCTGAATCCCAAATCTATGAGAAGCTTCTCATATTCAAAGGATGTATAGGTTGATCCCTGATCACTATGTGTAATTATCCCGGACTTGGGTTTGATTCTTTGTACCAGATCATCGATGCAATCCAGACATAACTGAGTATCAATGGTATTACTGACTTTCCAGCCGACGATTTCTCCATTGAACAGGTCCTCTATTAAGCAGAGGTACCACATCTGCTCTAAGCAGAATGGATAGGTGATATCTGTACAGAGTATCTTTCTAGGGCTGCCAGAAAAGAAGTTCCCTCTGAGAAGGTTTTCGGGGACATGGTCCTTTCTCTCTTTTCTTCGAAGATACTGTTCAGCAGTATCTTTCGTTCTTCTGGCAGCTGATGATAGCCCATAGGCCTGCATGAGCCGGTAGACCTTCTTTCTGTTAATCAGACTGACATCTTCAAACTGATTAAGTTGCAGGGTAATCTGCCTGTAGCCACAGCCATACCCTGTCTGTTCCTGGATACGACGAATATGCTCTACAACATGCTCCTCTGCTTTTTGTTGATATTTTCTATTGCAGTAGCAATAGAAACTCTTCCTGGATACTCCTGAGATCGCACAGAGCCTCATGACTGATCTGGCTCCCGCTTCGATTGACAGTTCAATGGCTTGATATCTCTTTTTTTGAAATATACTCAGCATGAATGCCAACAACTTCCATAAGTCTCTCAAGATATAAGACTTTACTCTTCAGAAATGTATTTTCATCTCGTAAGCTCTTGATCAGAGATCTATCACTATCATCAGATTTTAATCTTTCAGGCATGGATTTATGCTCCTGTTGAGAGGATACTTCAACGGTGCTTGTATCAAGTTTTGAGATCATATGTTCGAAGGCCACAGTGCTATATGATTGGGCCTTTGAAAGCAATGATCCTTTCCCCCGTATCCAGTATAACACAGCCTGTTTGGTGACTCCTGCTTCAACTGCAATCTGGGATTTGGTCTTTATCCCAGCCTCGAATTCAAGGATCCCCTTGATCTTGGTGTATAGGTCCACATTCTTAGACATTTATGACTCCTCTACATGT
>CAYYPJ010000309.1:0-2293 GCA_964473495.1 uncultured Spirochaetales bacterium | reverse complement strand
GAAAAGAATATGGCATAACCAAAGGGTGAACCGGACAGCAAGGGCGGCGTTTTTTTAAAGGTTGGAACAATTTTTAAATGGTGTGCTTTCAATAAGCTTTATTGGAAGCCCTTGCTGCCCGTTACCCGAGCGTTAAGTAGCATAGATAGAGGTGATATTCTACGCTAAATGAAGGCATCTAAGACTATAGATACAGAGAATCTAAGATTTTATGAAGTAAGAATTGCAGAAGAACCTGATGAGATAGGGTAAAGAGTCATTCTTTTTACATGATTAGCTAGTTACTGTATCACCGTAAAACCGCAGGATTTTGTATCATAAGATCAGGATCAGTAGCGGCAGAGAAAGAAGATACGCCCGTCATGGACCTCTGAGAGAGGTAGAGATGGGCCTATCTTTCGCTCATCCTCATCATACATCTCCACAGAAGAGCATTGAGATGATACTGTACTGAAGACGAGTTCAGCAGTGGGAGCGTACTCAATGATGCGTTCGATATGCCGTTTGTAAAGATCATCTTCAAGATGCTCGAACAGTGTTGTCTCAAAGTGAAAGAGACCGCTTTCATCGGCATATGTCTTATCCTCTACTACGTCCATGATCATCATGTCATCATTTCCAAAAGGATGAACAAACGGCGGGAGGAGTGCCAAGCGAGAAAGTCTTTGCGGTGTATTCATGTCAAAGATACACACTCCCCCAGGGGCAAGATGTTCCTTGATCCGTGAAAAAGTCTGTTGCCAGTAATCAAATGAGGTAAGATGGTTGATTGAGTCAAAAAGACAGAGAATAAGATCATATGATGCGCTCAGGTTGAATGAGCGCATGTCCTGATGATAGAATTTGCTGGTAGGTAATCGTTTTTTAGCATATTCCATCATTGATGGATTGATATCGATGCCTGCACTATGCGTGAAATATCTGCTGACAAGTTGAAGTATTCTGCCAGTGCCGCAGCCAAGTTCCAGAACTGATGTACGGTTGGTGAGTTTGGACTCTATCATGGTATGAAGAAAATGCTCACACCAACTGTAATCGTTCATAGCCTGATCATAAAAGGGAGCAAATGTATCATATATCAACAAAAAGCCTCCATAGAAGAGTATCCAGATGAAGTGCAGAATTGTTGCAAGAACGTCTCTGTGTAGTGTATCACGATCAAAGGCAAAGACCAAAGGGTAGGATATCTGTAGGAAAAGAGTTTTCTTATAGAGAGAAGAGAAAATCTGCATGGTAGGTGTGCTCTTGTCTTACTAATCAAATATCTTGTAGATGGCTATGTTCAAGTCGTGAACGTGCGAAAAAGGTTTAAGAGAACATTCTCTCGTAATGGAGTAGTTGTATAGTAATCGTTTGGTTTTACCAACCAAGATAAGATGATCTTACCGGTTCTGTGGTACACTATGCTATCAGATTGACGACCATTGATGAATGAGGGTAATACGATGAAGATACGAGTTACAAAGAAACTGAAAGATGCAGCACATCTTTCACCACAGGTATATGAAGAGGTCGATGCGTTCTATTCATGGCATGCGAATGTACTGGTGTTCAAGAGAAAGAAAGCTATCGTAGTGGTCAATGATAAGACACGATTTGCCGTTGTGATCTATCCTGTGCGGGCGAGAGAATTCAAGATGTTAGATGATCTTATCGCAAAGGCGATCGTTGATACTCTTCGTGATGCATCTTTCTCCTTGGATGTGATCAAATCCTATATGCTGGATTCCGGGAATTCTATTGTATGGGCGAAGAGTGGTTCTCGATCGCATATCGCTAGAATGAATAGCGTTTGCGGGACGTTCTACTTCCTGGGTGACTATGTGGTAGAACATACCATCATACAGACAGAAACAGCACATTGCTTAAACGATTTCCCCTTCGGGGATAGTCATGATTTCAGGACTCCGGAAGAGCGGATGAATCAGGAGCTGAAAGAGCTGGCAGGGAAAGCACCTGTGAGCTGCAGAGCAGCTAAGATGCATATAACGCTGGGGAGAGACGAGAATATTGTCACACGAACGCTCATAGTGCCTTTGAATATGACATTCAATCAGTTTCATAAGGTGCTGCAGATAGCCTTTGACTGGAAGGATTATCATATACATGATTTTGTCATATACCAGAGAGAGAAAGCAGTCCTGAATCTGGTACAGAATGAAGAGGATTCTGACTTCTCTGCTCCTTTTCCAAGGAGATTGGAGCAAGGGGTGCTTCTGAGCGACTACATCCCGGCATATACTCACTTTGTCTATACCTATGACTTTGGTGATGGATGGGAACACAGTATAGA
>CAYYPJ010000308.1:0-2299 GCA_964473495.1 uncultured Spirochaetales bacterium | reverse complement strand
AATAAAAACATGATAAGGATTATCTATGGGTAATGAGATGACACCGCAAGATGAACAGACTAAATCACTTGATAAGACTGAGATCGAAGAAATAACTCTACTATCAAAACGGGGATATCAACTTCTTAAAGAAAACTTGGTTGACGGTGCTGAAGAGTATTTCAAAACGATACTTGAAAAATACTCTTTTAACAACTATGCCCTTGTTGGAATTGGAGATGTAGAACGGAAACGGAAGAACTTTCGTAAGGCATTATCATACTATAAGATATGTCTTGACCACTATCCAAACAACAATTATGCCAATTTTGGTGCAGCAGATTGTTATAGAGCATTGAACAAACTTGAAGATGCGATCGCATCATGGAATAAATATCTGGAGAATGATCCAAGGAATATAACCGTGTTATCGCGTATTGCTGATTCTTATCGAAGACTGAAGAATTTTCCTAAGTCTAAACAGACATATTTGAAAGTTCTTGATTTTGATGCTCATAATAGCTATGCACTCATTGGGCTTGGGTATCTTCACTTTGATTTTCAAGAATATGAACTTGCTCTTCACTATTGGGAAACGATGTACGAACTCAATCCAAAAGAAGTTGATATACGAGTATTGACCACAATCGGCAACTGTCATCGCAAGTTAAAGACCTTTGAGCAGGGACTCAGCTACTTCAAGAAAGCCCTGGAGATAGATCCTAATAACTTCTTTGCACTCTTCGGAACAGCTGACTGTTATCGAGGGATGTTAGAGTATAAGAGTTCACTGGTCTACTGGTTGAAGATCCTTGAATCCGACCCGAACAACAAGATCATCCTGACTCGTGCAGGAGATGCTTACCGGGTTCTTCATGACCTTGATAATGCGGAGTTGTATTATAAAAGGGCATTGCAGGTCAACTTTGACACCTATGCTATGCTGGGGCTTGCATTGCTCAGTAAAGAACGGGGCGATTATGAGGATGCTATTTCACGTATAGAGAAGCTGCGATTGAATGATTCAAAGAATCATCGTTTTTACATTGAATTAAGCAAATGCTACCTTGCTATGGGAAATAAAGAAAAAGCTATCAGCATACTCCAACAGTACCAGAACCTCGGCACCTATAACATCTACATCTCAACGATGATAGATAAAATGCAAAATAGTTGACGTGTCAGACAAAGATAAAAAGATGAGATCACTCTATGGATTCCTCCCAAAAGATATTGCTTTACTCTTACCTCAGGAAAAACCCTTTAGAGGTCGTCAGATCTTCACATGGGTACAGAAAGGGATCGACAGCTTCGATTCTATGGTGAATATCCCTAAATATATGAGACAATATCTGCAGGAAGCTGGTTGCAGCCTCTTTTGTTCTCACGTAATCGATCAACAGATCGATCATGACGGAACTGCCAAATTGGGGATACAGCTCCAGGACGGAGCGGTGATCGAGTGTGTACTTCTCACCGATGAACATGGTAGAAAGACTGCATGTCTCTCGAGTCAGGTGGGGTGTGCCATGGGTTGTGCCTTTTGTCGCACAGGGCTTATGGGACTGACACGAAACCTCTCTGCAGCAGAGATCGTTGAACAGTTCCATCATCTGCAGGACCTTTTCGGTACGATCTCTCATATCGTCTATATGGGAATGGGAGAACCTTTTGCGAATCTTGATGCCGTACGAACCTCTATACAGATTTTGAATCATGAACTTGGAGTTAATGTGGGTCTACGAAAGATCACTATCTCTACCTGCGGAATCGCAGATGGCATATATCAATTGGCTGAGAATGGACCGCATGTCAAGTTGGCTGTTTCTCTGGTTGCTGCTGATAATGAACTCCGTAGAACGTTAATGCCTATTACCAATGCATATCCGATCGAGACACTCTATGATGCCATGAAAGCGTACCAGCAGGCAACAGGGAGGAGAATCACTCTTGAGTATGTATTGCTTGGAGGAATCAACGATACCCGTAAAGCAGCACACCAATTAATCTCCTATACCCGCGGGATTAATGTGATCATCAATCTTATTCCCTGGAACCCCGGTGCTGAACTAGATTTCACCGCTCCGTCAGGTGATGCTGTCAAAAGATTTTCTGAATATCTCACTGAAGCTGGAGTTCATGTCACACGACGATATAGAAGAGGCCGCGGCGTCAATGGTGCTTGCGGGCAACTCGCGGTAAAATATCAGCAAACTCTTTAGCTGGTGCAGCGTTCATACAGGATAATTCATATACTGTCTTCGCATATAGGGTCAAGAGAAAGAGTCGAACCATATGTTCATGCATAAAGCCACACCAT
>CAYYPJ010000307.1:0-2302 GCA_964473495.1 uncultured Spirochaetales bacterium | reverse complement strand
GTATGGAAGCTTTTCCCCGGATAGGATCTTTTGTCGGATTCAACCAGATTACTGAGCCCTTCCTTGGGTTTAATGGTTTTGTCACCGGTAAAGGAGGGCAAAGACAGATGTCTTTTTTTGAGCAGACATCTGCTTTTGCATCAGTCATCTTTGAGAACTATGAATTTGTTCCCGATGATACACTAATTGTATTTTCCCACTCAGGAATCAATGCTTTGCCCATTGAGATGATTGAAGAGGCTAATAAACGCGGGATGCATACTATAGCAGTGCTTTCTAAAGAACATGCAAATTCTCAAAACTCAAAGGCTCCTTCAGGTAAACGATTGAATGAAGTGGCGGAATGTGTGATTGATACATATGTACCGGCTCATGATGCGATTGTTGAAGTTGGGAATAATGAGCGTTCCGGTGGAGCCTCGACTGTCATATCTATGGTCATTATGAATACTATTGTCTCTGAAACAGCCAAAGTCTTGATAAAAGATGGATTTAATCCTGTTATTTATCCAAGTCATAATGTTTCGGAGAATATCAACGAAGTGTTGGCTAAGGAAAAGCTGATTTTTGATAGGTATAAACGTCTTATAGCAAAGTTGTGAAATATGGGAAGAAAGACAAAAAGGACTCATAAGCCATAAAGAGAGTGGGGTTGATATGCTAAAGTAATAAAAGCAGTTACGTTAGGCAGGTTGTAGTTCGACATGGTTACTGGTCCGAAGAGACTGGATAGGAGAAAGGAAGGATTCACTGTACAGGAGAATACAGAGAACTGTAAAAAGAGACTGGGAGGTAACGTGTATGAAGATGAGTGTAGGAGTCAATCTGCATAAGAAGGCAAATGACGATATGTATGCTCAGTGAAGATCAAAATAAACAGGTAGAGACGAACTAACCCACCACAAAGGTAGATATGCTGCCGGAAGCACGATTGTGCAGCTAGGAGAGTGAAGATATGTGATGAGTGATCAAGACTCGCTCCATATTGGTGAAGTCAGTGGTAGCAATCAAGAATCAGATTTGTGGTCTGCTGGTAAGATCTGGTATAGAGAGCAAGCAAAAGAGGCGACTGAGTGACAACTGCCTGTAGGAACTATTGAGATTTTGTAGGCCTTCTTGGGCTATGGGGTTTATTTTTATAGGAGGGGAATATATATAAATAGGAAAGGGTTTAATTTAAAGTGATGGGCTTTTGATTTTGTTTGACGAACCGAGTATGGAGCGTTTTTTAAGCGCTTGCTCATCAATGTATTCATAGTTTTTTGTGGAGGGATCTCTAAAAGCTCTTTTGAGCACAATATGATCAATAATAGGGGAGAAGCTGTATTACACTAAAGGCTTTCAGATGGATCTACTTTTTTAGTTTTGTGTTCTTCAATAATATGATTAGAGAGAAGGGTATTGTTTAAAGACTCATATGATCCATAACTTTCCCGAAGCGTATCATCTATGTTTTGATTATCGATTAATTATTCTTAGGAGAAATGAATGGAATTCTGGTTAGCTACGGCGAATGTAAAAGAAGCTGAAGATTTATTAGCATATGGAATATTTGAAGGGATTATTACCAATCCGACAATTGTTGTAAAAGAAAAATGTAATCCTGTGGAAGTTTTTACTAAACTTAGTAAGGTTGCAAATGTTCTATACTACCAAATAGGCCATAATACTGTTGATAAGATGATGGAGGAGGCTGATAAGATGCTCTCCATTGCCCCTGATAAAATGAGGATCAAAGTTCCCGCTACTAAAGAAGGGCTATCTGTCATAAGAAAACTTTCGGGTCAGGGACAGACTGTTATGGCAACAATTGTTCCTACAGCCCCATGGATGATGCTTGCTCTAGCAGCGGGAGCTAAAGCTATTGCTCCATATAGTCGAATGATCCAGCAGGCAGGCATTTCATCAAAAATCGAAGAAATACTGAATATGCAACAGATCATCGATATGCAGCATATTAATGTAGAAATATGCACAGGATTATATAGTGCTACTGATATGAGTTTTTATGCATCATATGGTATAAAGTCAGGATTTATCTTTCCTGATGATGCAAGAAACTTTTTAGAGCAGCCATTGGTAGAGGATGCTGCTTCTGTATATAATCCTGATTTAACTATTTTACATTCATTTCATTAACCAATTTTACTGGAGTTCTATTATGCCAAAAGCAAGGACAAAGAAGGTAGAAGAATTAAAGGAAAAACTTATTGAGAGAATCAAATCCGATTATTATCAACCTGGAGACAGATTCTTCTCAAACCGCTCGATCGCAACACGTTTTGACGTTAGTTATGTGACC
>CAYYPJ010000306.1:0-2314 GCA_964473495.1 uncultured Spirochaetales bacterium | reverse complement strand
CTATTATTGTTGTTCAGGGTGCCGGTCTGCATGTGACGCCTGATTACATAGACCGACATAAGGATCTGATAAGAGAGGCGGCAGTCGTACTTGTTCAATTGGAGATTCCCATGGAAAGTGTGGGGCACATCGCCGATCTCTGTCGTGAGTTTGGGGTTGACTGTATACTCAATCCAGCTCCCTATGCGCCTGTTGATGATGAGATTCTTGAGAAGGTACGATTCATCACCCCGAATTCCACAGAAGCGGATCTGCTTGCAGGTGATGGTGCTGATCTTTTTGATCGCTTTGGCGACTCGGTCATTATCACTCGGGGTGCAAAAGGTGCAGAGTATATAGGTCCACGGGGAAGGATACTGATACCTGCAGTACCGATGGATGTCATAGACACAACGGGTGCAGGTGATACATTCAACGGGGCTTTTGCTGTAGCCCATAGTGAGCAGATGAGTATGCAGGATGCTTTGGAGTTTTCTATTGCCGCTTCCAGCCTCTCCGTCACTGAAGCTGGCGCTCAGCAGGGGATGCCTGATCGTTCTCAGGTGAAAGCGATCCTGAAGGTGTAAAAAGAAAAGAGGCCATTTTCAAGGGGGAATGACCTCTTTCAGCTTTTAGGCTTGATCAGTCCAATACTCTTTAGGTACCGGGTTGCTTCCTTCCCAGATGATCTCTCTGAACTGTACCGGATCAGTGTTTCCCTCAGTGTTGATGAACAGGATCTGACTGTCTTTGTCAAGTGCAAGGAAATCACGCAGTTTTTCGGCACCCTGTTCTTTCAAGATAGCGACCAGTGCTCCTAATGTCACAGCTCCGCTCTCTCCGCTGACGATGAATGGATCACCACGCAATGGCGTAGCATATATTCTCATTCCCTTAGCTGCTACATAGTCAGGCACAGACACAAAGGCATCAACTGTCTCTTTCAGTATGCTCCATGCTATCGGACTGGGTTCGCCACAGGCGAGGCCTGCCATGATGGTATTGAGGGCCCCATCTATCGTATGGGATTTTCCATCATCTATCTTTGCACTCTGGTAGATGCATGCTGCCTGATCAGGTTCGACCACGATGCATTTCGGTGCATCCTGACCAAAGAGGCTGTGGTAGTACCCGATAACTGAAGCTGCCAATGCACCGACACCTGCCTGCACGAAGACGTGAGTTGGTTTTGTGATGCCCTGGCCGCTTAACTGTTCCTGAATCTCTGCCATCATAGTTGTGTATCCCTGCATGATCCACGTAGGAACCTGCGTGTAGCCGTCCCAGCTGGTATCACTGATAATCTCCCAACCATATTTCTTTGCATCAGAGACTGACTGTCTGACTGCATCATCATAGTTTCCGTCAATAACCTTTACCACAGCACCATATTTCTTTATAGCATCAATACGTCGCTGACTTGTCTCTGAATGGACATAGATCATACACTTGTGACCAAGTTTCTGAGCTGCCCAGGCGATACCTCGTCCATGGTTCCCATCGGTTGCACTGGCAAAGGTGATCGTCCCGAGTTTCTTCTTTACTTCATCTGAGATGAGGTATGCATAACTTAACTTTTCTGCAGTAAGACCTAGACGTTCTTGAATAAAGCGATAGATGGCAAATGATCCTCCAAGGACTTTGAAGCTGTTCAACTCTAATCTGCATGCCTCATCTTTTACCCATATACCTCCTACTCCGAACATCTGAGCCAAATGTGATAAGGATCGTAATGGACTCATCTGGTATCCGGGAATCTGTCTATGGAAAGATCGGCTTTCCTGTGCACGCTCAACAGGAAACATCTGTTTTGACAGTGTGATATCTTTTTCTTTACGTTCTTTGATCACCCATGAGAAATCAAGGTTCTTGTTCTTCATCATACAGACACTCTCCTATATATATCGCTGGTATAGCAACGGTAAATGTTCTATTTGTAATTCAATTATCTCTGAAATACATAAATAATCAAGAGAAAGTTCATGTAAAACGTAAAATAAATAAAAAAACATATGATATACGCATAATATTTAATATAAATTGATGATTCGTAAAAATGAAGAAGCTCTATATCAGTATTGAGCCGGGTAACTTCAGTTACTTTTCGGCTGGATATACAATGACAATTCCAGGACAGTCCTCTTACCCCATACTGCCGTCATCTAATATGTGAGAAGAAAGTATTTAGGGTAGGTAGATGTCACATATGACGCACTTACGACTGAAAGTATTTTTACCTTATCTGTATTCCCCTGTTCTGTACAGTATATACTACCTTGGGACATTTATTTGTCCACATAAGTCAAGAGTTATCTAATTCTCATCCTAAATCTTG
>CAYYPJ010000305.1:0-2316 GCA_964473495.1 uncultured Spirochaetales bacterium | reverse complement strand
AGCATACGCTCCAGTGCGGGAAGAAGGCATCCGGTGTGGACCGGGTAACGAAGGAAGAATACGGACAGCAACTCGAGAAGAATATCGAAGACTTGCTCAGACGGATGAAATCTTTCAGTTACCGGCCAAAGCCGGTGAGAAGAACCTACATCCCGAAAGCCAACGGGAAGGTGCGACCGCTAGGGATACCCTCGTATGAGGACAAGCTTGTTCAGGGATCTATGGCTCGAGTCTTGAATGATGTATATGAACCGAGATTCCTTGACTGCTCTTATGGGTTCAGACCCGGAAGGAGTTGTCATGACGTGATACGTGACATTAATCAGACCGTTATGAGCCAGCCGATCGGATGGGTAGTAGAGGCAGACATCAAAGGTTACTTCGATCATATCGATCATCAGTGGCTGATGAAGTTTCTTCAGGTGGATATCGCAGACAAGAACTTCCTCAGGTATATCGTCAGGTTCCTGAAGGCTGGCATACTTGAAGATGGACGGCTAGTGAGCAGTGAAGAGGGCTCTCCTCAGGGAGGACTCATATCACCGATACTGGCAAACGTTTATCTGCACTATGTGCTGGACCTCTGGTTCATGAAGAAAGTGCTGCCGGTGATGAAGGGCAGAGCGTTCCTCTATCGGTATGCCGACGACTATTTGGTTTTGTTCCAGTTTGAAGAGGATGCAAGAAAATTCTACGAGGTACTACCGAAACGGTTGGATAAATTCAACCTCACGGTGGCTGAAGAGAAGACACGGATCATCCCCTTCGGGCGTAATTCAGGGGCCAAAGAGACCTTTGACTTTCTGGGCTTCACGCATATCAATGGGAAGACTCGGAGAGGGAACTACTGTGTGGTCCATCGGGCAAGCAAGAAAAAGCTCAAGTTGAAGCGACAAATAATCAAGCAGTGGATGAAGAAGCATATGCATATACCGATACGGGTATTGGTCAAAGGGTTAAACCGACGGCTTATCGGGCACTACCGGTACTATGGTAGCAGTGGCAACTCGAAGAGTCTGTTCAGTTTCTATGACTACTGCCGCAAAAGACTGTTTCATGTACTGCGGCGCAGAGGCCAGAAGAGACCAATGCCCTGGGAACGCTACAAGCGATTGCTATCGGTATATCTCTTGGCTACCCCCAGGATCTATGTGAATATCTGGTACTGATAACCCGAAGATTGTGATGAAGAGCCGTATGCGTTAGTTGCGCACGTACGGAAATACCGATAAAATAATTATCCCGATAGTAGTCATCTAACTTCTTATCGAGTAATAAGAAACAATTATCACTATCGGGATAATTTCCTAGAGTCCATACAGCTTCTTGACAATATCATCGTCCAAGGATATTGGCGTTTCTGATATAAAGAGGGGTTCATCACCTCCCAATGCTTTTTCAATGGCCGCCCTTTTCCTGTTTACATTAAAGAAAGTGTACGTCAGGGATGTGGTAAGTTGGGAATGTCCCAGTAATAGAGCAATCTCCTCTAAGTTCATCCCTGCATCATACCAATGCTGGCTTTTTGTATGCCGAAGGAGGTGAGCATGTAGGTGTGGTAAGGTCGGATCAATGGCTTTTGCCTGTTTTTCGTATTTATTGAGTATTCTTGAGGTGTTGTCCTGGGACATTTGCCTTCTAATGTTGTTACGCTTCACATAGAACAGGAAATCGTCTTTGTTCTTTTTCTTATGAAATACAGCTGAATATTCTCTGATGAGGCCTTCTACTGTTTTTCCCAAAGGGAGATTACGGGTTTTTCGCCCCTTCCCTATTACACTGATACAGCAAAGTCCATCAGAATACCTTATGCTATTGAGTTTGAGCGACAGAATCTCATCTATTCTGCAAGCTGAATCATATAATAACGATATCAGCATCAAGTCCCGTAATCCATACAGGGTCTTCCTTTTAGGGAGACCGAATAGGATTCTCATTTGGTCTTGTGAAAGGTACTCGTGTGGACCACTGTCCTCTTCTTGCTGCTTGTGGATATCAGCAATTCCATTGGTAGAAACTGAAAGTGAGGTATCCTTGTACTGCAAGAGATATGTGAAGAAGGTTTTCATTGCAGAAAGCCGGTTATTCAGTGTTGCTGTCCCATTCCCTCTGTCCGTTCTACACCAATCAAGAAACCCCACTATATTTGCCTGCGTTATCAGTGTTTTGTCCATGTCGTAGATTGAGCAATTAAGCGAGTGCTGCAAATAGAAAACAAAAGCAGAAAGTGTCGTCCTGTATGAAGCAATTGTATGTGGGGATGCATTTTTAACTTTTGGGAGGTATGTGCCTAGGAAATCTCGGATTCCTTCGAAA
>CAYYPJ010000304.1:0-2321 GCA_964473495.1 uncultured Spirochaetales bacterium | reverse complement strand
AAGTATCAATCTTACAGTAAAGCTAAGTTTAGGTCCCACTATGATTTACTAATACTCCAACCAAATTTTGTTTTCATAGCTTTATCAGGTTGGAAGTTTCACCTGACTATATATATAACGCCGAACTGGCGCACCGAACTTTAGTGTACTCTATCAGACCCTCCTTCTCGAGTTCACTGTAGACTCGCGTGGTCGTGATCACGCTTATCTGCAAGTTGCTGGCCAGTGCTCTGATGGAGGGCAGCAGCTTCCCGGGCTGCAGAGTCCCATCGATGATATGGATCCTGATCTGGTCAGCTATCTGCTGGTAGGTCGGATCGCTGGATGCGTTTGATATCACGGTAAGCCACTTATACTGAATATGTGACTTATCATCGGAAACAGCCCGGCTTATTCGGCAGTCTCATCGAGGAGGAAATCGAGGACATTCATGCAGATGACTCCCCGAACGCTGGAGGGTGGCTCGTCATCGAGCGAAAGAAGAAATTTACGATAGTGATCTCCGATCTCGAGAAGAGGCCGGATCTCACGCTTGTAGACAGCATCATCATGTATTGTCGCCGCAACCTGGATATATATTCGGTCAATATTCGATCGTTCAGCTACGAAATCAATCTCGAGAGTCCCGACTTTTCCGATATATATCTGATAACCGCGACCTTTGAGTTCGAGAAAGACCGTGTTCTCAAGAATATGTCCTATATCGTTTCGGGAATATCCTACTATCAGATTTCTCAGGCCGATATCCACTGTATAATACTTCTCAAGAGTCTGAAGGTGCTTCTTCCCCTTTATGTCATAGCGTTTGACGTTATAGAGCATATAACTCTGTGATAAGGCCGACAGGTATTTCTCGACTGTCTTGACTGATGTCTTTCTCCCATGCGATGTCATGGTATCAGCAATACTCTTAGTTGATACTATGCATCCTATAGAATCAAGCATGAATTCCGCTACACTCTCCAGCATCCTAGTCTCAGATATGCTGTGGTGTGCAATCACGTCTTTAAGTATTATTGTGCTGTAAATCCCGGTGAGATAGTCTCTCAGGACCGGTGCAGAATCCCTTATAGCAGTCGCATACGGGAAGGAGCTTGTCCTGATATACTCCATATAGGCCCGATGCACATCCTGTGTTCTATATTCTGCGATATACTCACTGAAGGATAACGGTAGCATATGCACTTCGATATATCGTCCTGAAAGCAGTGTTGCCAACTCGCTGGACAGTAGATATGCGTTTGATCCGGTGATATAGAGATCCACATTCTTCTTGATATACAGGCTGTCAACCACTCTTGGGAATTCATCCACATTCTGGATTTCGTCCAGAAAGATATAGTTCATTGCATCGGGTCGGAGACGTTCACTGATATAATCATGGAGAGCCTCGGCACTTCTGATATTCGCATAGCTCATATCTTCAAAGTTGATCATGCATATCTGATCCTGCCGTACTCCATTATCAAGTAAATAGTCTCGGTACATAGTCAGCAGTGTCGATTTTCCGCACCGGCGTATACCCGTTATGACCTTGATGACATCAAGGTCTTTTCGCTGTATCAACGCATGTAAATAATGGGGTCTTTGTATCATACCTACACGGTACTCTGCAATTCAGCATAAGTCAAGTTCTTATATTCAAATCCAATAAATATTAACATATACATATTTCTTGGATTCAATGCCAAAAAACATATCCTAACATCCCTGCTTTTGTCCCCCCGCAGAGGTGTCAACCCCAAGACAGGGCAAAACCTCTGGCTACTGTGAATGACTTCACAGACACCCCCCTACCCATGTTCTTAAATGTAATACGTAACAATCTTAGGTTTTTTGGCTTAGGCAATCTCTTCTTTTTGAGGGTTGCCTGTACTTTCTTCGGATCCACTGGAAGGGGGACGTCAAGACACTTCAGCGTAAGCGTCATGCAGACCCCATGGGTTGTATAACCGCATAGGATCTGATAACGAGATGTTTGGAGATTTAGGAGCTTATAGCTCTGGTTGATTTATCCGATCGGACCAGGATAAGGTTTTTGGATTGATCTCCCAGGGAAGCAGCTTCTTCCATTCAGCTTCATGCTCTTTGTACGGAAGCTCCACTAGAGACGTCACAGTATCAAGGACATGATTGAGATATGCTCCCGGATCGAGCTTGTTTAGCATAGCAGTTTGTAAGATCGTGTACATAGCACAAGAACTTTCTGCTCCCGCCGGAGAACCACTTGTATTCCAATTTTTTCTTTTATGTGCTATTGTACACAATGAGTGCGCCAGTTCGGCGTTTGATATATAGCAGGGAGAGACACCCTGTCCGGT